>JAGRGG010000107.1:35534-35802 GCA_020445645.1 Geminicoccaceae bacterium
TCAGTACGTCAAGTGCATAATTGCCGATGCCTGGCATAGGTCTGATCAAGCTCGACGCTTCTAGCCCCGGCGAGAGCCAAATACTCATCCCCGCCCGCGAACGATCCGAACTGGAATGGGCAATGTGCGGCCGTCTTGCGGATGAGAACAAGGATTTCCGCGCCTTCATGAAATGAGTTCGGCACTTCTTCCAGACGGGCGACCTGTAGGAGCATTCAGCGAATTCGGAATGACAAGACCTTCAGACCATGTCCTGAAAGTTCTTGAG
>JAGRGG010000108.1 GCA_020445645.1 Geminicoccaceae bacterium
CCGCGCAGCGGACGCGAAGCGTAGCGGCACCGGCCCTCACGGCGAAAGTCCTTGTCGCCCTATTCCCGCCGTCCTAACCATGAGGCAACGAGGCCGCGCCGGAGCGGCCGGAACAGAACGACGGGGGAATTCGCATGGTCCGCACGCTTCTCGCCACCTCGGCCTTCGCCCTGACGCTCGCGGCGGGCACTGCCCAGGCGAAGTCGCTCGTCTACTGCTCCGAGGGCAGCCCCGAAGGGTTCAACCCGCAGCTCTACACGACCGGCACCACCTTCGACGCCAGCTCGCGCCCGGTCTACGACGGGCTCGTCCACTTCAAGCGCGGCACGACCGAGACCGAGCCCGGCCTCGCCGAGAGCTGGGAGGTGTCGGAGGACGGCAAGGAATACACCTTCCACCTCCGCAAGGGGGTGAAGTTCCACACCACCGACGACTTCACGCCGACCCGCGACTTCAACGCCGACGACGTGATCTTCTCGTTCACCCGGATGCTCGACAAGAACGACCCCTGGTACCAGGTCGGCGGCGGCTCGTACCCCTACTTCGACAGCATGGAGATGGGCACGCTGATCAAGGCGATCGAGCGCCCCGACGACTACACCGTGAAATTCGTCCTCAACCGCCCGGAGGCCCCGTTCATCGCCAACATGGGGATGGACTTCGCGTCCATCCTCTCCAAGGAGTACGCGGACCAGCTCATGGCGGCCGGCACGCCCGAGCAGATGAACCAGAAGCCGGTCGGCACGGGGCCGTTCCAGCTCGTCGCCTACCAGAAGGACGCGCAGATCCGCTACAAGGCGAACCCCGACTACTTCCGGGGTCCGGCCGCGATCGACACCCTCGTCTTCGCCATCATCCCCGACGCCTCGGTCCGCTACCAGAACATGCTGGCGGGCTCGTGCCAGGTCATGGCCTACCCGCTGCCTGCCGACGTGCCGGCTATGCAGAAGAACCCCGACATCCAGGTCCTGGAGCAGGAGGGGCTCAACATCGGCTACATGGCGTTCAACGTCGAGAAACCCCCGTTCGACAAGGTCGAGGTCCGGCAGGCGATCAACATGGCGATCAACCGCGACGCCATCATCGAGGCCGTCTACCAGGGTGCCGGCAAGCGGGCCAAGAACCCGATCCCGCCGACGATCTGGTCCTACAACGACGACGTGAAGGACTACCCCTACGACCCCGACAAGGCGAAGCAGATGCTGAAGGACGCCGGAGTCGAGGGTCTCAAGACCAGCGTCTGGGCGATGCCGGTCCAGCGCCCCTACAACCCGAACGCCAGGCGGATGGCGGAGCTGATCCAGTCCGACCTCTCCAAGGTCGGGATCGACGCCGAGATCGTCAGCTTCGAGTGGGGCGAGTACATCCAGCGCGCCAAGAACGGCGAGCACCAGATGCTGCTGATGGGCTGGACCGGCGACAACGGCGACCCCGACAACTTCCTGGCCGTGCTCCTGGGCTGCGCCGGCATCCCCGGCAACAACTACGCCCGCTGGTGCTACGAGCCCTTCGACAAGCTCATCAACGAGGCGAAGGAGGTCTCCGACGAGGACGAGCGCTCGGAGCTCTACAAGAAGGCGCAGGTGATCTTCAAGGAGCAGGATCCCTGGGTGACGATCGCCCACTCAATCGTCTTCCAGCCGGTCCTCAAGTCGGTGAAGGACTACAAGATCGACCCGTTCGGCGGGCACGTCTTCTACGGCGTCGACGTCGAGGAGTAGGGTTCACCGGCCGCGGCGGGTCTCCCGCCGCGGCACCCCGTCCGGGACCGATCCCATGCTCCAGTTCTTCCTGCGCCGCGTCCTCCTCGTCATCCCGACCTTCATCGGCCTGACCCTCGTCGCCTTCGTCTTCATCCATCTCCTGCCGGGCGACCCCATCACCGTCATGCTGGGCGAGCGCGCGCTCGACCCCGAGCGCGAGGCCGAGATGCGGGCGGCGCTCGGCGTCGACCTCCCCTTGTGGCAGCAGTATTTCCGCTACGTCTGGCACGTGCTCCAGGGCGACCTCGGCCAGTCCTTCGTCACCCGCCGGCCGATCACATCGGAGTTCTTCGCGCTCTTCCCGGCGACGGTCGAACTCGGCGTCTGCGCCATGATCTTCGCCGTGGCGCTCGGCGTCCCGGCCGGCGTGCTCGCGGCGGCGAACCGGGGCTCGTTCATCGACCACTCGATCATGGCGGTCTCGCTCACCGGCTACTCGATGCCGATCTTCTGGTGGGGCCTCCTCCTCATCATCCTGTTCTCCGGCATCCTGGGCTGGACCCCGGTCTCGGGCCGGATCGACTTCCTCTACTTCATCGAGCCCGTCACCGGCTTCATGCTGATCGACAGCCTGCTCTCCGACCAGGAGGGCGCGTTCGGCAGCGCGTTCTCCCACCTCGTCCTGCCCGCCGTCGCCGTCGGCACCATCCCGCTCGCCGTGATCGCCCGTCAGACGCGCTCGGCCATGCTCGAAGTGCTCTCGGAAGACTACGTCCGCACCGCCCGCGCCAAGGGGCTCGCCCCCTGGCGGGTCGTCGGCGTCCACGCGCTTCGAAACGCCCTCATCCCCGTCGTCACCGTGATCGGCCTCCTGGTCGGCACCCTGTTCGCCGGCGCCATCCTCACCGAAACCATCTTCGCGTGGCCCGGCGTCGGCAAGTGGCTCGTCGATTCGATCTTCCGCCGCGACTACCCGGCCGTCCAGGGCGGCCTCCTCCTCATCGCCGTCGTCGTCATGGCGGTGAACCTCGTCGTCGACCTGCTCTACGGCCTCATCAACCCGAGGATCCGCCATGTACGATGACGCGTATCCGGACGCCGCCGATGGGCGCTGAACGCGCGGCCGTCCAGGAGGTCCAGATCGAGACCGAGGTCGCCAAGGCCCCGCCTTCGCCCGCCCGCGAACTCTGGCACCACTTCAGCGAGAACAAGGGCGCCGTCGCCGGGCTCGCCGTCGTCGTCCTCCTCGTGCTGCTCGCCGTCTTCGCCCCCCTCATCGCCCCCTACGCCCCTTCGGCGCAGTTCCGGGAGGTGATCCTGAACCCGCCGGGGTGGCAGGCGGGCGGAAGCTGGGCCTTCCCGCTCGGCACCGACGCCGTCGGCCGCGACATCCTCTCCCGGCTCATCTACGGCGCCCGCTACTCGCTCATGATCGGCGGGATCGTTATCACGCTCTCGCTCTCGGTCGGCGTGATCCTCGGCCTCGTCGCCGCCTTCGCGCGGGGCTGGGTCGAGGTGATGGTCATGCGGGTCATGGACGTGATCCTGGCGGTGCCGTCGCTTCTCATGGCGCTCGTCATCGTCGCCATCCTCGGCCCCGGCCTCGTCAACGCGATGATCGCGGTCGCCATCACCTACATCCCCCACTTCACCCGCCTCACCCGCGCGTCCGCGATGAGCGAACTCACGAAGGACTACGTGACGGCGTCGAAGATCGCGGGGGCGGGGAGGGTGCGGCTCATGGTGAAGACCGTCCTTCCCAACTGCATGCCGCCGCTCATCGTCCAGGCCACCCTCAGCTTCTCGACCGCCGTGCTCGACGCCGCGGCGCTGGGCTTCCTTGGCATGGGCGCGCAGCCGCCGACGCCCGAGTGGGGGACGATGCTGGCCGAGGCGCGCGAGTTCATCCTGCGCGCGTGGTGGGTCGTGACCCTGCCGGGCCTCGCCATCCTCGTCACCGTGCTCGCCATCAACCTCATGGGCGACGGCCTGCGCGACGCCCTCGACCCCCGCCTGAAGAGGTCCTGAGCGATGGCGCTGCTCGAAATCGAGGATTTGAGCGTCACCTTCCCCACCTCGTCCGGGCCGTTCCGCGCCGTGGAGGGGGTCGACCTCGCCGTGGACCAGGGCGAGTTCCTGGGCGTCGTCGGCGAGTCCGGCTCCGGCAAGAGCGTCACCATGCTGGCGCTCATGGGGCTCCTGCCGCCGCAGGCGACGATCGAGGCGAAGCGCCTCGTCTTCGAGGGCCGGGATCTCCGCAAGATCTCGTCCCACGACCGGCGGCGGATCGTCGGCCGCGAGATCGCCATGATCTTCCAGGAGCCGATGTCGTCGCTCAACCCCTGCTTCACGGTGGGCTTCCAGATCCGCGAGGCGCTGGGCAAGCAGGGGCTCGACCGCGCCGCCCGCCGCCGCCGCGCCGTCGAACTCCTCGACGAGGTCGGCATCCCCGCCCCCGAGGAGCGCCTGAGCGCCTTTCCCCACCAGCTCTCGGGCGGGATGAGCCAGCGGGTCATGATCGCCATGATGCTGGCAGGCGGCCCCCGCCTCCTCGTCGCCGACGAGCCGACGACCGCGCTCGATGTCACGATCCAGGCGCAGATCCTCGACCTTCTGCGCCGCCTCCAGCGCGACAAGGGCATGGCGCTGATCCTCATCACCCACGACATGGCGGTCGTCGCCGAGACCGCCGAGCGGGTGCTCGTGATGTACGCGGGCCAGCCGGTCGAGGAGCAGGCGGCGCGGGGCCTCTTCGCCCGTCCCCGCCACCCCTACGCCGAGGCGCTGCTCGAAGCCCTGCCCGAGCGCGGGTTCGGCAAGCGCCGCCTGCCCACCATCCCGGGCGTCGTGCCGGGCGCCCTCGACCGCCCCAAAAGCTGCGTCTTCCACCCCCGCTGCCGCTACGCCCAGGACGATTGCCGGACCGTGCGCCCGCCCTTCGCCCCCCTCCACGGCGACCCGAACGTCCGGGTGCGCTGCTTCCATCCCCGCAACGAGGACGCGCGCGTGGCGGAGGAGGCCCGATGACGGCGGTCTACAGATCCCAGGACGCCGCCGTTGCCGCCCCTCTCGTCGAGGCGCGCGACCTGAAGCAGCACTACACCCTCAAGGGCGGCCTGTTCGGCGAGGACAGGACTCTGAAGGCCGTCGACGGGGTGAGCTTCACGCTCGGTCGCGGCGAGACGCTCGCCGTCGTCGGCGAGAGCGGCTGCGGCAAGTCGACGCTCGCCCGGATGCTCACGCTCATCGAGGCGCCCACCTCGGGCGACCTCCTGTTCGAGGGGCGCCCTGCCCAGGACGCGATGCGCGACGACCCGAAGGCGACGCGCGGCTTCGTCCAGATGATCTTCCAGAACCCCTACGGCTCGCTCAACCCCCGCCAGAACGTCGCTTCGATCCTGGCGGAGCCGCTCGTCATCAACACCCGCATGAGCGGGGACGAGCGCCGTCGGCGGGTGCGGGAGATGCTGGCCAAGGTGGGCCTGCGCCCCGAGCACGACGTCCGCTACCCCCACATGTTCAGTGGCGGGCAGCGCCAGCGGATCGCCGTCGCCCGGGCACTCATGCTGGAGCCCCGCGTCGTCATCGCCGACGAGCCCGTCTCCGCCCTCGACATCTCGGTCCAGGCGCAGGTGATCAACCTCCTCCTCGACCTCCAGGACGAGTTCGGCCTCGCCTACGTCTTCATCAGCCACGACCTCTCGGTGGTCCGCCACCTTGCGCGGCGGCTGATGGTCATGTATCTGGGTCGGGTCGTCGAGGAAGGGGAAGGCGGCGTCGTCTTCGAGGACCCGGCGCATCCCTACACCCGGGCCCTGATGGCGGCGACGCCCGCCGTCGATCCGAGCGCGCGCAAGGAGCGCGCGACGGTGAGGGGCGAACTGCCGTCGCCGCTCAACCCGCCGCCGGGCTGCCCCTTCCATCGCCGCTGCCGCTACGCCCGCCCCGACTGCAAGGACAGGGTTCCCGAGCTTCGGACGGTGCGCGGCCGCAAGGTGGCCTGCCACTACGCCGAGAATCTGGAGGGCGAGGGGGCCGGCACCCTTCGCGTCGCCGCGACCGCCTGACGGGCCTCACGTTCACGCCCCGGCCGCACCATATGCCCCGGGTGGCCGGAGGAGGGGAGACCGTCGCCGTGATCGCTTCCGTCAAGGGGCTCCACGCCCTGCCGATACCCGAGCCCGCACCCCAGCGCGACCGGGTCCAGTCCCCCGAGATCCAGCCCCCGCGCGACCGGCTGGAGACCATCGAGCGCGCCGTGCGCGACATCCTGGCCGCCGTCGGCGAGGACGTGAACCGCGAGGGGCTGAAGGACACGCCCGCCCGCGTCGCCCGGATGTGCTTCGAGATCTTCTCGGGGCTCCACGACGACCCCGGCCGGTTCCTCGCCTCCGTCTTTCAGGAAGAGGCCCACGACGGCACGGTGATCGTCCGCGACATCCCCTTCCATTCGGTGTGCGAGCACCACCTGCTGCCCTTCTTCGGCCGGGCGTCGGTGGCGATCCTGCCCAGGGACGGCCGTCTTCCCGGCCTCAGCAGCATCGCCAGCGTCGTCCAGACGCTCGCCCGCCGCCCGCAGATGCAGGAGCGCCTGAACGATCAGATCGTCGAGACCATCTGCGACCGCCTCGGCCCCCGCGGCGCGTTCGCGGTTCTCGAGGCCGAGCACCTGTGCGTCACCATGCGCGGCGCCAGGGTGACGGGCAGCACCACCCTCACCACGGCGGCGCGCGGCGTCTTCCAGGACGATCCCGCCGCCCGCGCCGAGGTCCTGGCGCTGCTGCGCCCCTGACCGCGTGCCGCCGACCATGCCCGCCGCCGACCCCGCCCGCCGCGACCGCTTCCTCGAAGGCCTGAGGGGGGGCGGGCGCCTCATGGGCATCCTCAACGTCACCCCCGACTCGTTCTCCGACGGCGGCCGCTTCAACGACCCTGAAGCCGCCCTGATCCAGGCCCGGCGGATGGCGGGCGAAGGCGCCGACATCCTCGACGTGGGCGGCGAATCCACCCGCCCCGGCTTCGAGCCCGTGCCCGAGGCCGAGGAAGCGGCCCGCGTCCTCCCCGTCCTGGAGGCGCTGGCCCGACATCTGCCGGAGATGCCCGTCTCGATCGACACGACCAAACCCGGCGTCGCCCGCGCCGCGATCGGCGCCGGCGCCGTCGTCGTCAACGACGTGTGGGGCTTCCAGGGCGACCCCGGCATGGCGGACGCGGTCGCCGGCACGGGTGCCGCCGCCGTCCTGATGCACAACCGGGACCGCGCCGACCCCGCCCTCGACATCCTGGCCGAGCTGGAAGCCTTCTTCGCCCGCTCGCTCCGGATCGCCGACGACGCCGGCGTCCCGAAGGAGCGCCTCGTCCTCGACCCCGGCATCGGCTTCGGCAAGACCCCTTTGCAGAACCTGATCGTCCTGAAGCGCCTCCGGCGCCTGAAGCAACTCTTCGATCTCCCCCTCCTCGTCGGCCTGTCGCGCAAGTCGACGATCGGCAGGGTTTTGGACGGCCGCCCCGCCGAAGGCCGCCTCTTCGGCACGATCGGCGCCGACCTCTACGCCCACCACGCAGGGGCCTCCGCCCTGCGCGTCCACGACGTGGGCGTACACCGGGACGCCCTTCGCCTCTGGCGGGCGATCGAGGCCGCCGATGGCTGACCCGTTGCCCGCTGATCGCGTCTTCGTCCACGACCTCCGCCTCCGCGCCCGCCACGGCGTCCTGCCGGAAGAAACCGTGCTGGGCCAGACGTTCCACCTCGACATCGACTGCCGGACCTCGCACGCGAAGGCCGCCGCGAGCGACGCCATCGACGACGCCGTGAGCTACGCCGACCTCTGCGCCATCGCCGCCGAAATCTCCGATGCCGGTCCTTACAAGCTCATCGAAACCCTGGCCGAGCGGATCGCCTTCGCCGTCCTGGAGCGCTTCCCCGCCGTGGCCTCCGTCCGCGTCCAGGTCCGCAAGCCGGGCGCCCCGATCGACGCCCATTTCGGCCACGTCGGGGTCGAGGTGACGAGGGCCCGCCGTGGCTGAGGTCGGCTTCTCCCTCGGCTCCAACCTGGGCGACAAGGGGGCCAATCTCCGGGACGCCCTGGCCCGCCTCGCCGCCTTGCCCGAAACCCTGATCCTGAAAGTCTCCCCCTTCTACCGCACCGCGCCCTGGGGCAGGACCGACCAGGACTGGTTCGTCAACGCCTGCGCGATCGGCGAGACCGGGCTCGACCCGCAGACCCTCATCCGGGCCGTCAAGGACATCGAGGCCACCCTCGGCCGGATCCCCGGCGAACGCTGGGGACCCCGCCTGATCGACGTCGACATCCTCTACATGGACGACCTCCAGGTCGACCAAACGAACCTGAAGATCCCCCACCCCAGCCTCTTCGACCGCGCCTTCGTCCTCCTCCCGCTCGCCGACATCGCCCCCGGCCGCACGATCAAGGGCCGCCGCGTCGGCGACGCGGCGGCGGCGCTGCCGCGCACGCCGGGCGACGTGGTGCGCCTGCCCTAACCGTCCCCCCACAGCCGGGTACGGCCCACGGCACTCCGCGCCCACGGGGGCGCCGTCCGCGGTCATGGTAGCCCTTCGGCAACCCTTATCCCGGAGAGGAAACGATGCGCCCGACCGTCCCGGCGGCCAGCCTCGCCCTCCTCGGCCTGCTGCTCGTCGGCTGCGCCGCCCGCCCCGCCCCGCCCCCGCTCGACGACGCCCGCAAGACCGCCGCCAAGTCGCTCTGGGCCGTGGTCCCGAACCCGCCCCGCTACAAGAAGAACCTCGACTGGCGGGACATCGCGGGCTCCGCCGTCGCCGTCGCCCCTACGACCCTCGTCGCCGCCTGCACCGTTGTCGAGGGGCCGCGGCGGATCGGCCTCGTGCGCCACGGCAAGGTCCGCGCGGCCCGCATCACCGCCCGCGACGGAAACGGTCTCTGCCTTCTTGCCGTGGACGAGGGGCCGCTCAACCTGCCCCCCGCCCGGCGCGATCCCGAGACCCTGCGCCCGGGCGAGCCCGTCTTCGCCATACGGAGCGTCAGCAACGCCGACTATCGCCTCGCCCCCGGCCGCGTCGGGGCGACGGGTGCAGCGCCCCTGCTCGCCACCTCGGTCGCCCTCGACAAGGGCGCGATCCTGTTCGACGCCTACGGCGCCCTGATCGGCGCCGTCGCGGGGCCGGACGGCGGGGCGCTCGCCCTCACCGACGCGCTAGCACCCGCGACCCTCGCCCCGAGCGGCCTCGGACCCGTCCTCCCCTGGCTCCTCCCGCCGGGCGCCGGGGAAGGCCGGACGCGCCTCTTCCGCGACGACCCCGACCGCGACGACGGCCCCGCCGCCCCGCCCGCCGCCGTCGTGGCGAGGGGGGAGACGGTTCCCGGGATGACGGTCGGCGCGGGGGACGACGGCGCCGCCGGCGGGGCGGGAGGCGGCAACGCCGCGGGCGGGTCGGGGAACGATGCCACCGCGTCGCCGTCGGGGGCGGGCGCCGCCGGCGCCGGGTCGAACGCCCCCGGCCACGCGCCGTCCACCGCCTCGAGCGGGCGAGGCGGCTCCAAGGCTTCCCGCACCGCCGAAACCATCGCGTCGGGCGCCCGCTCCCTGCGCGAGCGGATCGGGAGCGGAATCGACCGGCTCCGCGACCGTCTGGGCGGCCGCGCCGGCAAGTCGGGCGGCGGCAAGGGCCGGGACAAGGACGGAGGCAAGGGCCGGGACAAGGACGGAGGCAAGGGCCGGGACAAGGACGGAGACAAGGGCAGGGACCGCGGCAAGAAGGGCGGTAAGGAGCGCGACTAGGCACCCCCCAGCACCGCCGGCCCCCGGTCGTGGCAGGGCGCGTCGGCGAACTCGATCTCCAGCGTGCAGTGGCCGATGTCGAACGCGCCCAGCCGCCCGCGCACGTCCCCCTTGATCCGCTCCAGCTCCGGCGCGTCCCCGCGCCCGATGACGACGTGCGCCTCGAGCGAGCGGCGGCGCTCATCGAGTTCCCAGACGTGGAGGTGGTGGACGCCCCGCACCCCCGGCACGCCCCGCATCGCCGCCATCACCTCGTCGAAGTCGATCTCGGAGGGGGTGGCGCCCATAAGGATGCGGATCGTGCGCGGCATGAGGGTGACGCCCTGCCAGAGCACGTAGGCGGAGATGATCAGCGTGACGATCAGGTCGGCGATATACAGGTCGTAGAGGAGGATGAGGGTGCCGGCGACGATGACGCCGACGGACGCGGCGGCGTCGGAGACGTTGTGGACGAAGGCCGCCTTGATGTTGATGCTGTCCTTCGAGCCCGCGTAGGTCAGAAAGGCCGTCACCACGTCGACGGCGAGGGCCACGCCCGCGACGACGACGACGATCCAGCCGTCGATCGGCTCCGGCTGGAAGAAGCGCGCCACCGCCTCGTAGGCGAGGTAGAGCCCGACGATGATCAGGGTCGTGAGGTTGATGAGGGCGGCGATGACCTCGGCCCTGCCGTAGCCGAAGGTCATCGCCTTGTCGGCGGGCTTGCGCCCGACCTTGCGGGCGAAGAGGGCGAGCGCCAGGGTGGCGGCGTCGTTCAGGTTGTGAAGGGCGTCGGCGATCAGCGCCAAGGAGCCCGCGACGATCCCGCCCACGATCTGCGCCACGGTGAGCCCCACGTTGACGGCGACGGCCCACCACAGCCGCGCGTCCGACATCCCGCCCGTGTCGTGGCTGTGCCCGTGCCCCTCGTGCCCGTGGTCATGGCTCATGCGTCGTTCCCTTCATCGTCTTTCCCTTCCGGCTCGGCGTGAACGTAGACCTGCCGCTGCGGCAGCGGCATCGCGATTCCGGCCACGCGGAACCGGCGGTCGATCGCAAAGCGCAGGTCGCTCTGGACGAAGACGAGCCAGTTGATGTCGCGCAGGAAGCCGCGCAGCTCGAAGTGCAGCCCGTTCTCGCCGAAATCCATGAGCAGCACGTGCGGTTCCGGGCGGCGCAGCACCATCTCGTGCCCGTGCGCCACGTCGAGCAGGATCTTGCGTACCTCGGCCGTGTCGGAGCCGTAGGAGGCCCGTATCGGGACGATGAAGCGCCCCACCGTGCTCCGGTGGGTCCAGTTCGTCACCGTCTGCGCCACGAGCTCCGCGTTCGGCACGGTGAGCGTGGCGCGGTCGAAGGTGACGATCTCGGTGGCCCGCACCTTCACCTTCCTCACGTAGCCGTTCTGCCCGCCGACGACGATCCAGTCGCCCGCCTTGAACGGGCGCTCGACGAGCAGGATGAGCCCCGAGACGAAGTTGTTGACGACGGTCTGAAGCCCGAAGCCGATGCCGACCGAGAGCGCGCCGGCGACGAGGGCGAGGCTGGAAAGGTCGACCCCGGCGGCGGCGATGGCGGCGAGCAGCGTGAGGAAGACGCCGAGGTAGCCGAGCCCCGCCGTGATCGAGGCGCGCGCGCCCTGGTCGAGCCTGGTCTGGCGCAGGACCCGCACCTGGAGGAACGCCTGGAGGAGGCGGGTGAGGAGGAGGCCGGCGAGGAAGACCAGCACCGCTAGGATGATGGCGCCGGGGGCGAGGCGGATGCCGCCGACGGCGAAGCCGGCCCAGAGCCAGAGCGCCAAGCCCCAGAGGTCGCCGGGGTCGGTACCCCAGATCACGGCGAGCAGCGGCAGGAAGAGGGCGGCGAGGGCGAACGCCGTCGGCAAGGTGAGCCACCAGGGGGCCTCGTCGCGGTCGGGAAGCGACTGGCCCAGCGCCCGGACGCCGGTGAAGACGAGGACGACGAGGGCGCCCAAGGCCCAGCTCGCTATCAGCCGGGTGAGGAGGAAGCGCGACAGGGCGAAGTAGCCGAGCAGCGCCGCCGCCGGGATCAGGAACGCGGCCAGGAGCGACGCGGCGCGGACCAGCCGGGGCCCGTTGAGGCCGTGGAGGAGGCGTCGCGCGAAGGCGTCGTCGGCGTCGTCCTCGCCCACGATCCCTTCCGCCGGCCCCGGCGCCGCTGGCGGGCGGGCGGGGACGAGGCGGTCGGCCCCCTTGGCGATCCGGTTGAACAGCCACGACGCCGCCAGCACGGTGAACAGGTTGAGCGCGGCGTAGGTCGGCGCCGTCCAGCCGAGGTCCCCCCCCACCGCCTGGACGATCTGGTCGAGGGCGAAGACGGCGCCGAGCAGGAGGAAGTCGCGCGCCGAGCGGCGGGCCTCCGCCTCGCCCATCCGCACGGGCCGCAGCCCCGGCGCCCTCGGGCTGAACAGGCTGAACGCCAGCACGTACATGCCGCAGACGATGGCGAGCCCCCGGACCAAGGCCTGGAGGAGGGATAGTACGATGCCCTCGGTGAGGACGGGGTCGCGCAGGAAGCGCGCCGCGACGGCGATCGGCAGGAAGAGGAGCAGCCGGCTGAACGCCGCCGCCGCCGCCTCGCGCAGCCGGGCGGGCCTGCCCTCGGCCGGGCGCCGCGCCGCCTTCAGCACGGCGTCGAGCAGCGTCCGGTGCCCCCAGACCGCGAGCCCCGTGAGCGAACCCAGGACGAGGAGGACGAGCACCCCCCGGCGCAGCCCCTCGGGCTCGCCCAGCCGCAACACGGCTTGGCCGATCCCGGCGGCGACGGCGACGGCGGCGGCGCCTAGCTCCGCCCCCGCCTGCCGCCACGTCGAGGGCAGAAGCGGCGAGGCGCCGCGCTCGACGAGCCGCGCCCGGAACAGGTCGAGCTGGATTGCCGCCAGCTGCGTGCCCAGGCTCCGGGCGCGCGCCGCGAGCAGCTCCGCCCGTTTCACCCGGCCGTCGACCTCGGCGACCTGCCGTTCCAGGTTGCGCCGCTCGGCGGTGACCGCCGGCGCCTCGGGCGCCCCCACCGCGTCGGCCGGGGGGCCGAGCGCGCCCAGCTGCTCGCGGAGCGGCGCCGCCTCGTCCCGCGCCGCCGCCGCCCTGGCCTGGAGGTCGAGCGCGAGCACGTTCAGCCGCTCGCGCCGCGCCTGAAGCCCGTCGCGGTCGAGGTCGCCTTGGCGCACCTCCTCGGCGATGCCGTCGATCACCCGCTCGACCGCCGGCAGGTCCGACGGCTGCTGCTGCGCCCCCGCAGGCCGGACGACCGCGAGAAGGGCGAGGAGCAGGAGCAGGGCGAGGCCCCGCCGCCGCAAGGGGGATCCGGGTGTCATGGCGGCGCGCACCCTAGCCATTCGGCGGCCCCTTCGCCAGCGGGGCAAGGGCCGGCGCCGCCCGTCAGTCCCCGTCCTAGCCCCGCGCCGCTTCGTCCAGCGCCCGCATGACCGCCGCCGTCCCTTCGTCCGCCGGAAAGAAGCATTCGACGGCAAGCTCGGACAGGCTGATGTCGAGCGCGGTGCCGAAGACGGTGGTCGTGCTCAGGAAGCGCAGCGTGCCCGCCTCGGTCAGGAGTTCGAGCGGCACGGCGACGGCGTCCCGCGCGGCGGCGCCCGCCGGCCGGCCGGGCCGCGCGCCCGGCGGCACGGGATAGGACTTGAACTCGTCGCGCAGCCCGACGAGGACCGCGTCGGCCGAGGCTTCGATCTGCCGTTCGAGCCGGGTCAGGACGTGGTCGCGCCAGTCGCGGAAGTTGGCGATCCGAGGCGCGAGGCCGTCGGGGTGGAGGCTCAGGCGCAGGACGTTGACCGGCGGCTCCAGCAACGTGGCCGCAGCGCCGGCCATGAGGCGTGTCGCGGGCGTGTTCGCAGATCGAAGCGTCCAGTGCCGGTCGAAGGCCAGCGCCGGGTGCGGCCGGTGGCCGTTCAGGATCGCCCCGACCGCCTCGCCCGCGGCCTTCAGCGCCGCGTCGTCCCGGCCGCGCTCGCGGTAGACCGGCGCGTAGCCCGCCGCGACCAGCAGCACGTTGCGCTCGCGCAAGGGCACCGCGAGTCGCTCCGCCAGCCGAAGCACCATCTCCCGGCTCGGCGCCGCACGCCCGGACTCGATGAAGCTCAGGTGCCGCTGCGAGACCTCTGCGTCGACGGCGAGCGCCAGTTGGCTCAGCCGCCGGCGCCCCCGCCAGTCGCGTAAGAGTCCGCCGATGGAAAGCGCGTCGCCCGTCATGGCCGAACGATAGCGGCGCCCATACCCGGATGCCAACGACCTCCGAGGTAATCGACGGCAGGCACGGCGATCCGCAAGCTCCCCTGCGAAAGCCGGCGAAGCCCCGCCGGCGCCACCAGCCGAAAGGGAGCCTTTCGATGCCGACCCTCCGTCCTCCCCTCCCGCTTCGCGGGCTTCTCCTCGTCGACGCGCTGACCTGCGCCGTTATGGGCCTGCTTCTCGCCGTCGCTGCCGGCCCCATCGCCGCGTTGACCGCCATCCCCTCCGCGCTCCTGTTCGAGGCGGGCCTCGCCCTGTTCCCCATCGCCGCCTTCATCGCCTGGGTGGCGACGCGCGCCCCGATCCGTTCCGCCGGGGCCTGGACCGTCATCGCCGGCAACGCCCTTTGGGTCGCGGGCAGCGTCCTCCTCCTCGTCGCGGGGTGGATCGCGCCGAACGGCCTGGGCGTCGCCTTCATCGCCTTGCAGGCGCTGGCCGTCGCCGCGCTGGCCCTGCTCGAACGCCACGCCCTGGGCGGGACGCGCGCGCCGTCCGTGGCGGGCGTCGGGGCCGCGCCGTGAAGCCCGGCCCCGAGACCCCCCTGCCGGCCTACGCCATCGCCAGCCTGCGCGACGTGTCGATGGGTGCCGCGATCGTCGCGTACCTGGAGAGGATCGACGCGACCCTGGCCCCCTTCGGCGGCCGCTTCATCGTCCACGGCGGCAGGAAGGCCGTCCTTGAAGGCCGCTGGCCGGACGACCTGATCGTCATCGCCTTTCCCGACCGCGAGGCCGCCGAAGGGTGGTACGCCTCCCCCGCCTACCGGGAGATCCTGCCCCTCAGGCGGGACAACGCCGGGGGCGACGTCGTCCTCGTCGAGGGCGTGCCGGACGGCCATCGGGCGCCCGACATCCTGCAAGGCTAGGCGTCGCCCGCGCGGGCAAGGTCCTTGAGCAGGGCCAAGCCTTTCCCCCTCCCCGTCCCGTCGGCGGCTTTCCGAGGGGACGGGGAGGCTTCTCTGGAATAAAATCCTATGTTATCCTTGCTCCCTTCGCCCTCCCGCGAGCAGGGACCAGAGCGTGCGCGCGCCCGAAGCCTTTTTTGCGAAACGAACCCGGGCGCCCGGTCGTCCGCGGTGGCGGGTACGGCCGCACGAACGAACCCGGGCCTTCTCCCGCGGCATGTCGCACGGAACGGACGAACCCGAGCGTCGGGGGCAGGGGCTTCCCGCCGCGCCCGCTTTGCGCCTAGTCTCCGCCCGAACCTTGGACGGGGGAGGGTGACCCGATGGCGAAGAACGGCGGTGCCGCGGACGGCGGCGCTGAGGCGCAGGTGGCGAAGGTCGAGAAGGCGGCGAAGGAGGCCGTGCGGGCGGCCGAGGCGCCGCCGGAGGCCGGGGGTCCCCCCGACCTCGGCGGCAGGACGGCGCCCCCCCCGACCGAGGCCGCGGCCGAGCATCTGGCCGAGCTGCGCCGCGACCCGGGTGCCATCCGCCGCCTGTTCGAGACCGGCGAGTACCCCTACAAGGAGAAGCTGCGCGGCAAGGTCTACGAGCGGCAGGCGGAGGCGCTCCAGGTCGAACTCCTGAAGGCGCAGCGCTGGGTCAAGGAGACCGGGCAGAAGGCCGTCGTCCTGTTCGAGGGGCGCGACGCCGCCGGCAAGGGGGGCAC
>JAGRGG010000109.1 GCA_020445645.1 Geminicoccaceae bacterium
GAAAAGCCCCGCGCCAGCGGACGCGCAGCGTGTCCTTTCATTGCCCGTTAACCAAAATCCCCTAGACTCGCCGCCCATGCTCGCCCGCTCGCACCTCGTCGTCGCCGCCTGCGCCTATGCGGGGGCCGTCCAGTCCGGCCTGCTGCAGGGCGGGACGGGGGCCATCGTCGCCTGCCTCCTGGGCGGGCTCGCCCCCGACATCGATCACCCGTCGAGCCGGTTCGGCCGCTGGCTGCCGCTCACCAGCGGCGTCGTCACCGGGATCACCGGGCACCGGGGTGCCACCCACAGCCTCGTTGCCGTCGCGGCGGTCCTGGGCTTCGGGTATTGGCTAACCACGCAATCGACCCTGCCCCTCCCCTGGGTCCTGGGCTTCACTGTCGGCTGGGCCAGCCACCTGCTTGCCGATGGGCTCACCTACGGCGGCGTGCCCTGGCTCTGGCCGTTGCGCCGCCGCTACGGGCTCGGGCTCATGCGGACGGGCGGGGCGGGCGAGGCGGTCTTCACGACGCTGGCGCTCATGGGCTTCGGCGCCTGGGCCTGGGGCCGCTTCGCGCCCTGGCTGTCGAGCGGGCTGCCGCCGGGGCTCCGCCACCTGCTCGCCTGATCGGCCGCCCGTCGCCGCGACCCCACGCCAACGGACACAGGCGACGGCGTGGCCGTCCGCGACCGTCTCCAGGGGCACGATCAGGGGGGCGGCACCTCCCTCGCTTGAGGGGCTTCAGGCCGACCCAGGCCTGGCTCGACCGGGGCGCCGTGGCGCTTGCGGGCGGGGCCGAGGCCCCTATGGTCGGCGGCGTCACCGACCGAGGAACCGCCCGCATGTCCCCACGCCCCGTCATCATCGACTGCGACCCCGGCCAGGACGACGCCGTCGCCCTCGTCATGGCGCTCGCCCGCCCCGACGCGATCGAGGTGCTGGCGGTGACGGCCGTGGGCGGCAACGTGCCCTTGCGCCTCACCGAGCGCAACGCGCGGCGCGTCGTCGAGCTGTGCGGGCGCCCCGACCTGCCCGTCCACGCCGGCTGCGCCGCCCCCCTGATCGTGCCCCTGGAGACGGCCGAGTACGTCCACGGCGAGACCGGGCTCGACGGCTCCGGCCTCCCCGACCCCGAACGTCCGCTCACTTCGGGCCACGCGGTCGACGCGATGATCGACCTCATCGAGGCCCGTCCCGAGGGCGCCGTCACCCTGGTGGCGACGGGGCCGCTCACCAACGTCGCCCTCGCGTTCGCCAAGGCGCCCGCCGTCATGCGACGCCTGGAGCGGATCGTCCTCATGGGCGGCGCCCTCGAGCTCGGCAACGTCACGCCCGCCGCCGAGTTCAACGTCTACGTCGACCCGCACGCGGCCAGGATGGTCTTCCAGGGCGGGGTGCCGATCACGATGTTCGGCCTCGACGTCACCCACAAGGTGCTCGTCACTGACGCAAGGTTGCGACGGGTGCGGGAGGCCGGCACCGGGGCGGCCGCGGCCATCCACGGCATGATGGAGTTCGCCGCCCGCTACGACCGCGAACGCTATTCGGCCGAGGGGGGACCCCTTCACGACCCCTGCACCATCGCGTGGCTGCTCCAGCCCGACCTGTTCCGGGGCCGGGAATGCCGGGTCGAGATCGAGACCGATTCCCCCCTCACCCGCGGCATGACCGTCGTCGACTGGCTCGGCCGTGCGCCGGAGAAGAACGCCGCCGTCATGCGCGACGCCGACGCCGACGGCTTTTTCGACCTGCTGGACGATTGCCTCAAGCGGTTGGGGTAGGACGCGCTCCGCGTGCGCTGACGCGCGAAGCGCCAAGCCATCAGCCCGTCGTCGAACGCGGCGGCGTCGGAACGCTCGATCCGCGGCACCACGGCGCCCCGTCGTCGCCGGTGGCCGGGACGGGGGGACGGCCTACATGGGCGCCTGGGTCTCCGGCTGCTGCTGGGTGACGCAGTGGACGCCGCCGCCGCCTTCCAGGAAGGGGTTCGCCTCGATCTGGATCGGGTCGCGGTCGGGGAACAGGGCGGCGATCGTCCGGAACGCCTTCTGGTCGGCCGGGTCGTCGAACGCGGGCACGACGGCGGCGCCGTTGCACAGGTAGAAGTTGATGTAGGTGCGGGTGAGGAGGCGGCCGCCCTGGCGCTCCTTGGGCTTCGGCAAAGGCAGGGTCGTGATCTCCAGCCGCCGCCCCTGCGCGTCGGTCGCGTCGCGCAGGCGGTCGAGGTTGGCGGTGAGCCCTTCCTTGTCGCCCTCCTGGGCGGTCGCGGGGTCGAGCGCCACGACCTTGCCGGGTGCCGCAAAGCAGGCGAGGTTGTCGACGTGCCCCCTGGTCTCGTCGTCCCGGAGCCAAGCCGGCAGCCAGATCGTCTTCGTCACGCCGAGCAGCCGGCGAAGCTCGGCCTCGACCGCCGCCTTCTCGACGCCGGGGTTGCGCTTCGGGTCGAGCACCGAGCCCTCGCATAAGAGCGCCGTGCCCTCGCCGTCGACGTGGATCCCGCCGCCCTCCAGGACGAGGGAAGAGTCCAGCGCCTCGGCGCCCGCCTGCGCCGCCATGCGCCCCGCCATCCGGGCGTCCTCGTCGAGCCCCGGATGGGTGCCGCCCCAGCCGTCGAAGCGCCAGCACACGGCGCCGAGCCCGCCGCCTTGCATCTCGACGAAGGTGGCGCCCGTGTCGCGGGTCCAGCTGTCGTCGTGCGGCATCGAGAGCACCTTGACCCCCTTGCCGCAGTAGAGCGAGGCCTCGGCGACGAGGTCCGGCCGGGCGATCATCGTCACCGGCTCGTAGGCGGCGATGGCGTCGGCAAGCTCGGCGTAGGAGAGCCGTGCCTCCTCCAGGCCGTCGCCCCAGAGATCCTCGCGCGCCGGCCACGCCATCCAGGTGCGGGCGTGGTGCGCCCACTCGGCGGGCATTCTCGGGCCATCCTGGTCGATCATGGGGCGCTTTCCCCGCTTGCGGAACCGACCACCCTACTTGGGCGCGATCGGCGCTTCTGGCAATGCCCCGAAACCCGCCCTTCCCCTCGCCACCCGACGGGCTAGATTGGCACGCGATCCGCGGTTTTGCCATGACTTGGGGAGAGGGACGTTGAGCGAGAGCATCGAGAGCCGGCTGCAAGCCCTGGGGCTCGACCTGCCGAACGCGCCCGCGCCGGCCGCGAACTACGTGCCGGCCCTCGTCGCCGGCGGCTTCCTCTTCGTCTCGGGGCAGCTGCCGATGGAGAACGGCGCCGTCGCCGTCAAGGGCACGCTCGGGGACGGCGTCGATCTGGCGGACGGCGTCCGCGCCGCCCGCCTTTGCCTGCTCAACGTGCTGGCCCAGGCGAAGGCGGCCCTGGGCGGCGACCTCGTCAAGGTCGCCCGCTGCGTGAAGCTGGGCGGCTTCGTCGCCTCGACCCCCGCCTTCACCGACCACCCGAAGGTGGTCAACGGCGCTTCCGACCTCCTCGTCGAGGTCATGGGCGAGACCGGGCGCCACACCCGCTTCGCCGTCGGCGTCGCCGCCCTGCCGCTCGGCGCCGCCGTCGAGGTCGAGGCGATGTTCCTCCTGCGTTGAAGGACCCGGCGTTGAGCGACCCGGCGTTGACGGTGCCCGCGTTCGGCGTCCGGCTCGCGGGCGGCGTCGACACGATCGACGCCGCCCGCTGGGACGGCCTTCGCCCCGACGACAACCCCTTCACGAGCCACCGCTTCCTCGCCCTCATGGAGCGCAGCCGCTCGGCCGCACCCCGTACCGGCTGGCAGCCCGTCCACCTCGCCGTCGAGGCGGGCGACGACCTCAAGGCGGTGATGCCGCTCTACCTCAAGGGCCACTCCTGGGGCGAGTACGTCTTCGATCACGGCTGGGCGCAGGCCTACGAGCGGGCCGGCGGCGACTACTACCCGAAGCTCCAGGCCGCCGTGCCGTTCACCCCCGTCCCCGGCCCCCGCCTCCTCGCCCGGGACGACGAGGGCCGGCACCTCCTCGCCCACGGGCTGAAGGCGGTGGCAGGACAACTCGGCGTCTCCTCGGCGCACGTCACCTTCTGCACCGAGGCCGAGGCCCTGATCCTGGAGAGGGCCGGGTTCATGCGCCGGCGCGGCATCCAGTACCACTGGCACAACCGCGGCTACCGCGACTTCGACGACTTCCTGGAAACCTTCCGCTCGGCCAAGCGCAAGATGGTCAGGAAGGAGCGCCGCGAGGCGCAGGCGCTGGGCGTGCGAATCGAGGTCGTCGAGGGAGCGGCCCTGACCCCCAACTTCCTCGCCGCCTTCTACCCCTTCTACGAGGCCACCGTCGACCGCCGCTGGGGCAGCGCGTACCTTACCAAGGCGTTCTTCCGCGAACTCGGCCGCACCATGCCGGACGACGTCGTCATGATCGCCGCCTTCGCCCCGAACGGCGAGATGGTGGCGGGCGCCCTCAACCTCCGCGCTGGCGACACCCTCTACGGCCGCCTCTGGGGCGCCCTCGACGCCTACCGCTTCCTCCACTTCGAGTGCTGCTACTACAAGGCGATCGAACTCGCCATCGAGCGCGGCATCGCCCGCGTCGAGGCCGGCGCCCAGGGGATGCACAAGCTCCAGCGCGGCTACGAACCCGTCTTCACCCACAGCGCCCACCACCTCGCCGACCCCGCCCTCGCCCAGGCCGTCCGCCGCTTCCTCAAGGCCGAATGGGCGGGACAGGAGGAAGAGGTCGTTGCCTTGCGCGCGTCGCTGCCGTTTCGGGGCGCGGGGGAAGGATAGGATTACGCTTCGCGTCCGCTGGCGCGCGCGATGATTTCCAGTAGGGCCGCGAGCCTTCCCGGCTCCCCCTCGATCCGGAACCGTTTCTTGCGCCCCGTCGCCCCCTGGACGAGGCTGACCCTGGACGGCGGCACGCCGAGCGCCTTGGCGAGCAGGCGCGTCACCCCCGCGTTCGCGGCGCCGTCGGCCGGGGGTTCGGCGACCTTGGCCTTGAGCCACGCCCCGGCCTCGACCCCGCCGAGGCCGGGGCGGGCGGCGCGGGGCGTCACTTTCAGGGCGACCTCGACGCCGTCCGCTAGAAGCCGCCACGCGCCCACGGGCGCATGTACTCCTCCAGGAGGCTGCCGACGAACCAGAGGCCGAGGATGAGGACCATCGGCGAGATGTCGAGCCCGCCCATGTTGGGCAGCACCCGGCGGATCGGGCGCAGGAGAGGCTCGGTGATCCGGTAGAGGAAGTCGCCGACCATGTAGACGAAGCGGTTGCGGGTGTTGACGACGTTGAAGACGACGAGCCAGCTCAGGATCGCCTGTGCGACGAGCAGGAAGACGTAGATGTTGATGACGGTCTGGAGCAGGTTGAGCAGCGAGATCATCGTGTGTCGAAACCCTTGCGCGTCGCGGGACGTGGTTCGGCGCGAAGGCCGTCCGCGCAGCAGGTAATGCCCCGGCCGTCCGCCGGCAAGAGGGTTGACACCCCCGCCCCCGCCCCCCTACATCCCCCCTCGACGGGGCCGTAGCTCAGCTGGGAGAGCGCTAGAATCGCACTCTAGAGGTCGTCGGTTCGATCCCGATCGGCTCCACCACCCCTCGACCCGCCTTCAGTCCTCCAGGGGGTCGTGCCCCCAGTTCATGAGCGAGTAGCGCCACTTCGTGTCGCGCACGTCGCCGTCCGGTCGCTGCGCCAAGTGGCGGTGGACGTAGCCGATCACCTTCTTCATGTGCCCGTAGTCGCCCTCGTCGTAGTCGGCGGTCTTCTTGCGCTTGATCTCGACGATCCGCCGGCCCGAATGGTGCCCGACCGATTCGTCCTCGCCCTCGTGCGTCCAGCCGACCCGCTGGCTGTCCTCGGTTTCGAGCCAGTCCTCCAGGGCGCTGGGCGTCATGTTGACGACCTTGCCGAATTCGGCCCGGATCTCCTTCTTCTCGTCCTCGTCCATGCCGTTCCCCGTCGTCATCCGTTATGACGGTATCAAGCGGCGTCGCGGCGTTTGGTTGCGGCCCCCCGACGACCCATCGCAGGAGGAACTCCATGACCACGCTCAAGGGAAAGGTCGCCCTCGTCACCGGCTCGACGAGCGGCATCGGCAGGGCCATCGCCCTGAGCCTCGCCGGGGAGGGCGCCGACGTCGTCCTGAACGGCTTCGGCGAGGATGAGGCGATCGAGGGGCTGAAGGGGGAGATGGCGAAGGCGGGCGCCGGGCGCGTCCTCTTCGACGGCGCGAACCTGACGCAGCCCGACGCGATCGGGGCCATGATCCGGCGGATCGAGCGCGAGGCGGGCGCGATCGACGTGCTGGTCAACAACGCCGGCATCCAGCACACGGCCGTCGTCCAGGACTTCCCGACCGACAGATGGGACGCCATCATCGCGCTGAACCTGAGCGCCTGCTTCCACACGATCCACCACGCCCTGCCCGGCATGTTGGACCGCGGCTGGGGCCGGATCGTCAACGTCGCCTCGGTGCACGGCCTCGTCGCCTCGACCCGCAAGGCGGCCTACGTGGCGGCCAAGCACGGCCTCGTCGGGCTCACCAAGGTCGTCGCCCTGGAGACGGCGGAAACCGGCGTCACCTGCAACGCCATCGGCCCCGGCTGGGTGCTCACCCCCCTCGTCCAGGCGCAGATCGACCGCCGGGCGAAGGAGGAGAACATCCCCGTCGCCCAGGCCGAGCACGACCTGCTCGCCGAGAAGCAGCCCAGCAAGGCGTTCGTCACGCCGGAGCAGCTGGGGGCGCTCGCCGTGTTCCTCTGCGGCGACGCGGCGCGGCAGATCCGGGGGCAGACCCTGGTGGTCGATGGGGGGTGGACGGCGCAGTAACGGCTTCGCGCTTCGCGTCTCCTGCGCGAAGCCGCCTTGCTTTCGCGGAGCCGTCCTTTTTCCGCCGGCCGGCCGTGACGCGAACGCCCGTGCCACGCCCGGCCGACAGATGAAACAAAGAGAAAGAAGACCCCGCGCCGGCGGGCGCGGAGCGTGACCTTACGCGGCGAAGCCGGCCATCTCGATGGCCGGGCGGGGGCGCCGGGCGAAGAGGCGGCGCAGCAGGCCGGCGATGTAGAGGTTACGCTGGTGGCGCGCCTCGGCCATGATGCGCTCCATGCTGACCCGCTGCGTCGGCTGGGTAGTGGTGGCATCGTTCCTGGTCATCTTAAAAACTCCAACGGTTCCAAGCGGTTCGTGTCGCTTACAGGGTTGAAGATGAGGTCTCGACGGCCTTGCTGCAACGCACAAAGCCTCATGCCTGCCATGCGGTCGAAGCACCTTGGCCTATGCGCTTCGTTAACCACCGTTTCATAGGTTTCTGAACTTAAGAACCGTGGCGCCGACGACCCCGACTTTCACCGATTCGACTTTCGCGTCGCTTAGGGGCTATACGTTCGCCCTCATACCGAACCGACGAAGGAAAATCTGCATGGGTTTCGCCAACGGCGACATCATCCACGCCCGCGAGGACGTGACCGACGAGATCGACGGGGTCGCCATGACCCTGCCGGCGGGCGCCTACAGGGCGCTGCCGCTGCCCGTCGCCGACGACGCCGACCCCCGCCTCCTCCTCCTCGCCGTCGGCCACGAACGGGTGCACCCGATCAGCAACGACGCCCTGCGCAAACTGATCGACGACGACGGGCAGCCGGTCAACGTGGCAGACTAGGGTAAGACGACGCTTCGCGTCCGCAAGCCCTTCAGGATCCGATCCGCCAGCGCCCCGTAGTCGCCGTCGAAGTGGTGGCCGCCGTGGGTCTCGACGCGCTCGGCGCCGTCGAAGGCGGCGTCCGGGCAGGCGGTGTCGTCCTCATCCTTGCCGTAGAAGCACTGCACCTTGGCCTTGTCGAGCTTCACCACCTCGGGCGGCGTCGGCAGCGCGTCCCCGCTCGACAGGCTCAGGAGCCAACCGGCGACGTGGATGCCGAAGTCGGCCGTGGGGGAGAAGCCCAGGAGGGACAGGCGGACGACGCGGTCCCGCACGTCGTCCGGCAGGCGGTTGACGGCGAACGGCAGCACGTCGGCGCCGAACGAGTAGCCGATCAGGAGCACCTTTGGGCGGTGCCAGCGTTCGCCGTAGGTCAGGATCATGTCGGCGAGGTCGCCCGCCACCTCGTCCGGCGTCTTCTCCTGCCAGAAGTAGCGCAGCGAATCGACGCCGACGACCGGGATGCCCTTCGCCTGCAACCGCTCGCCGACGGTCTTGTCGAGGTCGCGCCAGCCGCCGTCGCCCGACCAGACCAGCGCCATGAGGTCGCCCCCGCCCTCCACCGGCAGTTCGGTCAGCGGGAGGTCGGCGATGGCGTTCTCGGGTTCGGCGCCCTTTGCGATCGGTCCTTCGAGCAGGTGGAGGAAACGGCCGGCGAGGTCGGCCCGGCTGTCAGGCGGGTCCTCGACGACCTTGGCCCCGTCGATGGCGCCCGCGAACGCCCGGGCCTCCTCGACCCGGCGGGGCTGCGGCAGGACGCGCCACCAGCCCGGCAGACGCGCCTTCGGCGCGTAGAGCCAGCCGTCGGGCGCGCGGGCGAAGAGGGCGCCGGCGCACAAGGGAACGCGGGTGTCCAGCTTCACGTCGAAGCCGTCGCTCGCCGCCCCGGCGATGGTCGCGGCCGGCGCCTGGGCCAAGGCGGCGTAGGCGAGCGCGCCCCCCGCCCCGGTGCCGGCGAGGATCGGCGACAGATAGCGCGTCGTGCCGAGTTCGGCCTGGAGGCGGTGGCTCGTGTCCTCGATCTCGCTGCCGAGGTAGTGGCAGCCGTCCTTTTTGCTCGCCAGCAGCCCCTTCAGGTAGCGCGGCAGGTCGACCTCCAGGACGGCGGCGCCCTGCCCCCGGAGCGCCAGGGCGGCGTCGTCGAGGCCGGCGTTCCAGCCCGCCCCGCCCGAGAACAGGAAGACCACCGCCCGCGGCTCGCCGTCCGGCGCCAGATAGGGCACGTCCCCCATCCGCCCCGCCGCGATCGTCGCGGCGCCGGCGGCACCCGGCAGCAACGCCAACAGCAGCACGGCTCGAAGAAGAAGCCTCATTTGCGAACGATCCCCATGACGCCGCCGCCGATCAGGAGCGTCGCGTCGGCGAGTGCCCGTACCATGCCCATGCCGGGCCGGGCCGCGAGGTAGCGCGGGCGCCAGACCGGGTCGAACTTCTCCTTATAGGCGCGCAGGCCCTGGAAGTTGTAGAAGTGCTCGCCGTGGCGGAACAGGAGCGCCCCCGCCTTGGAGAGCATCGGCGCCGCGCGCCGCCCCTCGAGCCCCGCCATCGGCGCCATGCCCATGTCGAACTCGGCGTAGCCCTGGTCCCGGCCCCAGAGCATCAGGTCGATGAAGATCTGGTCCATCGCCCCCCTCGGCGCGTCGGCGGCGAAACGCATCAGGTCGACCGACAGTTCGTGCCGGTCCGGGGTCGCCCAGACGTTGGCGAAGGCGACGATCCGGCCCTCCCGGCGCAGGACGGCGACGGGAAAGCGGCGGATGTAGGCGGGGTCGAAGCGGCCGAGGGAGAAGCCCTTCTCCTTCGAGGATTTGCCCTTCAGCCAGCCGTCCGACACCCCCCGCAGCTCGTCCATGATCACGGGCACCGCCTCGACCGGCACCACCTCGAAGGCGAGGCCGTCGCGCCGGCCCCTTTTGTGGGTCTGGCGCAGCTTGGCCCGCCCCGGCCCCCGAAGGTCGAAGGAGGCGATGGGCACGTAGGCCTGCTCGCCCAGCTTCTGGAAGGCGAGGCCGAGTTCGGCGAGGTCGGGCATCGCCTCGGGGGGGATCTGGTAGAAGGCGGGCTGGCCGCCGTGGCGGTCGGCGGCCTCGGCGAAGGTCCAGAGAAGCTCCTCCCGCTCGGAGGCCGCCCCGACCGGCTCGCCCAGCGCCAGCCACGTCGTGCCCTGGATGCCGAACATGAGAAAGCTGCGCCCGCTCGCGCTGAAGAGCAGCCGCTTGTCGCCCAGGACCGCGAGCCAAGCGGCGGTGGTGGCGCCCTCGGCGCCCCCGATCGCCGCCGCCGCGCGGTCGATCCCGGCCGCGTCGGCCCTGGGGATCGCGGACGGGGCCGGGCGCAGCGCCGTGCGGACCGTGGCGATGAGGAGGACGGCGACGGCGCCGACGCTGGCGCGCAGGAAGCGGGGCGCGTTGCCGTCGATGACGAAGGTCCACCACATCTCGTGGGCGTAGTCGAGGTGGCGGTAGGCGAAGAAGCCGAGCCAGACGCAGGCGGCGAGCGCGGCGGCGCTGGCGAGCAGCCAGCCGGGCGAAGGGGTCAGGGCCGACAGCCGCGCCCTGCGGTCGAAGGCGGGGCGGCAGGGAACGAGGGCGGCGAGCGTGAGCGCGAGCCCCGCCGCCTCCTCGTAATCGAGGCCCTTCAGGAGCGAGAAGACGATGCCGGCGGCGAGGCAGACGCAGGCGGCGAGCCACGCCCCGTCGAGCCGCCGCCGCAGCCCGTCGGCGACGAGAAGGAGGACGACACCGACGACGCTGCCCAAGAAGTGCGAGACCTCGATCATGCCGAGCGGCACGACCGCGTTCAACCAGTCGGCGCGCTCGGGATTGGCGGGCGTGGCGCCGGAGACGAGGAGGACGACCCCGGACGCGAAGACGAGGACGGAAAAAAGCGCGGGGGCGAGCGGCATCGCCCGCACCGCCAAGCGCCGCGCCGGGCGGTGGAACTGGCGCAAAGCAAGGAGGAGCCCGGCAAGGAGGAGCGGCAGGAGGTAGTAGATCAGGCGAAAGGCCACGAGCGCCGCCGCCGTGCCGCCGTTCGCGGCGTCCGGCACGGCCAGCAGGATGACGGCGTCGAAAACCCCGACCCCGCCCGGCACGTTGCTGACGAGGCCGATCAGGTTGGAAAACAGGAACAGGCCGAGAAAGCCGAGCGGGCCGAAGCCCGCGTGCTCGGGCAGGAGGACGTAGAGCGCCATCGCGGCGAGCAGGTTGTCGGTGAGCGTCACCCCGATCTGGCCGAGCGCGATCGGCAAAGCCGGGATGGCGACGACGTGGCCGCGCACGGTGATCCGGCCGACGCCGCCGGCCGCGAGGGCGAGGTAGGCCGCCGGCACCAGGAGGAGGGCGGCGCCCAGGGCCGGGCCGACCCAGCTCGGCACGCGGGCGAGCGCCATCAGCCGCCCGCTCTCGCCCAGGCCCGCGACCCCCATGATCGTCGTCATGCCGAGCGTCGTCGTCATGCTGACGAAGGCCGTGATCTTGGCGACCTCGACCATGCCGAGGCCCCAGCCGCCGTAGAGCCGGTAGCGCATCGCCCCGCCGCTCAGGACGGCGAAGCCGACGTTGTGCGCGAGCGCGTAGGACGTGAACGCGGCGAGCGCGACCCGCCGCTGCGGCAGGGGCCGGCCGATCCAGCGCAGCGCGAGGCCGTCGTTCCACGTGAGCACGGCGTAGCTGCCGGCCGTGGCCAGCACCGCGAGGAGGAGGGTCGAGCCCTTCAGCCCTTCGAGGCGGGCCATGACGGTGCGAAGGTCGAGCCCGGCCAGCTCGCGGTGGATCACGACGATGGCAAGCGCGAACAGGACCAGACCTGCCAGCATCGGCAGGGCGGCCCGCCAGCGCCCCGACCAAGCCGTCAAGGTTCCGCTCAAGCCCATGCCCGCACCCCTTCGAGGGCCAACGCCTCGTGCAGGCGACGTACTAGGACCGGCGGACCCGCCCCGTCAAAGCGCCACAGGGCCGCCCGGGGCGCCGGACGGCCCTGCTGACCAAGGTTTCATCAAGCCTCAAGCGTCGAGCAACATCCGGCCCGGATCCTCGACGCACTGCTTGACGCGGACGAGGAAGCTCACCGCCTCCCGCCCGTCGACGATGCGGTGGTCGTAGGACAAGGCGAGGTACATCATCGGCCGGGCCTCGATCGACCCGTCCGACATGACGACGGCGCGCTGGACGATGTTGTGCATCCCGAGGATGCCGACCTGCGGCGGGTTCAGGATCGGCGTGCTCAGCATCGAGCCGAAGGTGCCGCCGTTGGTGATCGTGAAGGTGCCACCCGTCAGGTCCTCCATCGACAATCTGCCGTCGCGGCCCTTCTTGCCCAGGTCGCCGATGCGCTTTTCGATCTCGGCGAGCCCGATCGCGTCGGCGTCGCGGACGACGGGGACGACGAGGCCGCTCTCGGTGCTGACGGCGACGCCAATGTCGTAGTAGTGCTTGTAGACGATCTCGTCGCCGTCGATCTCGGCGTTGACGGCGGGGTACGCCTTGAGGGCGTCGATGCAGGCCTTCACGAAGANNCGAAGAACGACATGAAGCCGAGCTTCACGCCGTGCTTCTTGACGAAGCCGTCCTGGTAGGACTTGCGCAACTCCATCACCGTCGACATGTCGACCTCGTTGAAGGTCGTCAGCATGGCGGCCGTGTTCTGCGCCGTCTTCAGCCGCTCGGCGATGCGCTTTCGGAGCCGGGTCATCCGCACCCGGTCCTCGCGGCCGGTCGACGGGGCCGCCGTTCGCGGGGCCGCCGCCTTCGCCTCGGCCTCGGCGTGGGTCACGGGCGGCGAGGCGGGCGCCCCGGCCGCCGGACGGCCGCCGCCCTCGGCTTCGAGCACGTCGCCCTTGGTGACGTTGC
>JAGRGG010000110.1 GCA_020445645.1 Geminicoccaceae bacterium
GGAACCTCGACGCGCCGATCCGCCTGGGCTTCGCGGTGCTGACCCAGCAATACATGGCGTTTCAGCTCGGGCTGGCGCTCACGCTCGCCTATATCCGCTTTGGCTGGCGCGGTGGCGACAAGCCGGGCATCGGCCTCGTCGACGGGCTGATCGCGCTCGTCGCCTTTGCCACGCTGATGTATACGGCCTGGGATTTCGCCTGGCTGCTCAAGGAACAATCCTACCGGCCCTGGCAGATCACCGTGATCGGCGCGGTGGTCGTGCTGGCGGTGATGGAGGGGGTCCGGCGGCGCGCCGGGCTCATGCTGTTTTCCATCGTCGGTCTGTTTCTCGTCTACGCGCTCTTCGCAGACAAGGTGCCGGGGCGGCTGATCGGCAAGGCGCTGACGCCCGAGCGGCTGGTGCAATACGTGGGCTTCGACCCGAACGCCGTGTTCTCGACCCCGCTCGCGGTGGGCACGATCATCGTGCTGCTCTTCGTCTTCTTCGGCCAGCTCCTGTTCGCGGCCGGGGGCGGCAATTTCTTTACCGATCTCGCCATGGCGCTCACGGGTCGCGCCCGCGGGGGGGCTGCCAAGATCTCGGTGGTCGGCTCGGCGCTGTTCGGCTCGATCTCGGGCAGCGCGGTGTCCAACGTGGTCACCACCGGGGTCGTCACCATCCCGCTGATGCAGCGCGGCGGCTACACCAAGCGCGACGCGGGCGCGATCGAGGCCGTCGCCTCGACCGGCGGCCAGCTCACGCCCCCGATCATGGGGGCTGCCGCCTTCCTGATGGCCGAGTTTCTCGACATCTCCTATTTCACCGTCGCGGGCGCGGCGCTCCTGCCCGCCGCGCTCTATTACCTCTCGGTCTTCACCCAGGTCGACCTGATCGCGGGCCGCGACGCGGTGCATTCGGCCGAGACCGACATCCTCACCCCCGGAGAGGTGCTGCGCGAGGGCTGGCATTTCGCCATACCCTTCGGGCTGCTGCTGGCGGGGCTGTTCTGGTGGCGGCTCGATCCCGAGCAATCCGCCCTGCTCGCCTCGGTCGCCATCGTCGTCGTCGGCCTCCTGCGCCCCTATCGCGGCACCCGGCTGAGCCTCGGGGAGCTGGGCCGGGTCTTCGTCACCACCGGCGAGAGCATGGTCAACCTGATCCTTGTCGTGGCTGCCGCCGGCTTCGTCATCGGCGTGCTCAACATCACCGGGCTCGGCTTTGCGCTCACCCTCGTGCTGGTCGATACCGTCGGCTCGAACGTGGTCGCGCTGCTGATCGTCTCGGCCCTGATCTGCATCGTGCTGGGCATGGGGATGCCGACCTCGGGCGTCTACGTGCTGCTTGCCGCCCTCGTCGCACCTTCGCTGGTGCAATCCGGCATCTCGCCGCTCGCCGCCAATTTGTTCATCCTCTATTTCGGGATGATGTCGATGATCACGCCGCCGGTGGCGCTTGCGGCCTTCGCCGCCGCGACGATCACCGAGGACGACCCGCTCAAGACCGGGATCGTGTCGATGCGGATGGGCTGGGCTGCCTTCATCATCCCCTTCCTCTTCGTCGCCACGCCCGAGCTTCTGATGGACGGAAGCTGGCCCGCCGTCGCGCTGGTCTTCGTGCTTGCGGGCGTGGGGATCATGGCCGTGACCGCCGGGATCGTCGGCTTCTGGAGCCGCCGCCTCGGCCCGGCGCTGCGCCTCGCCTTCGTCGCGAGCGGCGCTCTGGCACTGCCGCTCGGCTTCCTCGGAGAAGCCCGGATCGTCAATATCCTCGCCGCCGTCGTCGCCGTCGCGCTGGCGCTGGCGCTGCGCACAGGCCTACTGAACGTCACAACCGAAGAAACAGGGAGAAGAGAAACATGACTCGACAGATCACGATCCTTGCCGGCCTCGCGCTCGCAGCCGGGCTCGCGACCGCCGCCAGCGCCCAGGTGGTGACCGTCGCCTCCGGCGCCCAGGGCACGCTCGCCTACAACACCGGCCAGGCCGTGGCCAAGGTGGCGAACGATGCCGGCATCACCGCCCGGACCCAGCCGCTGGTGGGCTATTTGCCCCTGGTCAACTCGGGCGAGGTCGATTTCGGCTTCGCCTCGGGCGTCGAGGCCGGCTATGCGCTGGAGGGCTCGGGCAATTACGACCGGGCGCATCCCAACATCAAGCTTGTCGGCACCATGTTCCACCTGACCACCGGCATCATGGCGCCCTGCGATCTCGGGCTGGAGACCGTCGCCGATCTCAAGGCCAAGGCGGGCGAACTGCGCCTTGCCTCGGAATATACCTCGTCGACCATCATCCCCTTCTACATTATGGGCGCGCTCGCCAATGGCGGGATGACGTACGACGATTTCCAGCAGGTCCCGGTCGCGAGCTTCGCTGCCGGGATGGACGCGCTCGGCGAGGAGTTGGTCGATGTGGCGCTGGTCTCGCTCAATGCGGGCGCGGGCCAGCAGGCGGCGGTCAAGCTCAAGGACCGTGGGGGCCTGTGCTACATCTCGCTCGATGAAAGCGATGCCGGCGTCGAGGGGCTGCACAGCTTCATGCCCGGCGCCAGCGTGAGCCCCCGCGACCAGAACGAGAACCTCAACGGGCTGCAGACCCGGGGCGCCAATTTGATCTCGATCCCCTGGGTGATGATCACCAACGGCGACGTGTCCGAGGACCTGGTCTACACCCTCACCAAGGCGCTCGCGGAGAACAAGCCGGCGCTCGCCGAAAGCTTCGGCTCGTTCAACGGCTTCAACCCCGAGACCATGGCCCCGGCCTCGGTCGTGCCCTACCACGCCGGCGCGGTGCGCTATTTCGAGGAAGCCGGGATCGCCCACGGCGAATGATCGGATCCCCCGGGCGGCGCGGTCGCCCGGGGTTTCAACAGGGAGAGCCCCCACGATGATGACCAAGCTCACGGCCGCCGACGGCCATACATTCGACGCCTGGATCGAACCCGCCCAAGGCGCGCGGCGCGGCGGGATCGTGATCGTGCAGGAGATCTTCGGCGTCACCGACCAGCTCAAGGGCGTGGCCGCGCGCTATGCCGCGCTCGGCTACGAGGTCGCAATCCCGGCGCTGTTCGACCGGCAGAAGCCCGGGAGCGTGATCGCCTTCGACAGGGCAGAGGACGGCCGCGCGCTGATGCAGGGCGCCCAGCTCGACCAGACCATGCTGGATATCGACGCGGCACGCGCTGCGCTGGCGGCGGGCGGCGGCAAGGTCGGCGTGATCGGGTTCTGCTGGGGCGGCGGGCTGGCGGTCCGCGCGGCCCAGCTCCTGGACGTGGCCTGCGCGGTTTCGTTCTACGGCACCCAGCTTCGCAAATACCTCGACCGGCCGCTGAAAGCGCCGGTGCAGGGCCATTTCGGCGCGACGGACGATCACACCCCGCCGGAGCTGGTGGCCGAAACGCAGGCCTATCTGGGCGCGGATTTCGAGGTGTTCAGCTACGCCGCCGGTCACGCCTTCGCCAACGACGTGCGCCCAGCCTATGTGCCCGAGGCGGCCGAGACGGCGCATGGGCGGGTCGAGGCCTTCCTCGCCCGGCACATCGGCTGAGAGCGGCACGGTCGGCACAAAAAACCGGGCGCAGGTTGCCCGCGCCCGGTCCGGTCGTCAGCTAATCGGGGAAACCCCGGTCAGGCTTCGATCGCCTTCGCCTCGATGTCTTTCGACGAGGCAATCTCGATCCGCCGCGGCTTCAGCGCCTCGGGGACCTCGCGCACGAGGTCGACATGCAGGAGGCCGGTTTCATGGACCGCGCCCGTCACCTTCACGTGCTCGGCAAGCTGGAACCGGCGCTCGAAGGCGCGGGTGGCGATGCCGCGATGCAGGTACTTGCGGCCCGTCTCGTCGGCGGCCTTGCGGGCCGAGATCACGAGGGCGTTTTCCTTGACCTCGACGCCCAGTTCTTCATCGGTAAAGCCCGCGACGGCGACGGTGATCCGCCAGGCGTCATCGCCGGTCTTCTCGATGTTGTAGGGCGGGTAGGTCTCGCGGCTCACGTCTTTTTCGAGAACCCGGTCCATCATCTCGGCAAGCTGGTCGAAGCCGACGGTGGCACGGTAGAGCGGCGTAAGGTCGAAATTGCGCATGGGTCATCCTCCATTGAGCGACAACATTGTGGGCGCCCTCCCAAAGGGACGGGCAGGAACCGGACCCGACAATCGGCGTCCGTATCCCTCAATTAGGCGCGATTTTCCGTCCGTCAAGACCCGGGGCGCACCGGAAGGCGCCGCGGAAAACGACACCTCTGGCAGCGGTTTGACGGCGGTGTCAGGGGCGGACGAATTTCGCGCCGCTGGCGGAGACGGGCTGGGACTCTCCGAAGGTCCTGACCGGTGTCATCGCCGGTTTGTACACCCCGTCATCGGCGTCGAGCAGGGCGCGCAACTCGGCCAGCGGCGCTTCGAGCGCGGTGCCGAGCGAGACCTTCTGGTCCCCCACCTCGCCCTTGGCCGAGACCACCGAGATGATCCGGGGCGGGCCGTCTTCGGAGAAATCGAACACCGGCGCGCCGGAGGAGCCGAAATCGACATCGCAATCGAGCACCAGCGTGCCTTCGACCCGGCCGAGCACGTGGCAGGTGTCCTGCATCGAGGCCATCTCGGCGCGATCATGGGCATAGGACACCACGCCCACATCGCGCGACAGGAACTTGCGCTTGCCGGTCTCGTAGGGGCGTATCGACGTGCTGCGGATCGGCCGGTCGAGTTCGATCAGCGCAAGGTCGAGCGCGCGATGGCTGGTGTCCGCCAAATAGCCCGGGTGCACCACCAGCCGCCGTGCGCCGCGATAGGCCGCGGCACGGCCGCCGCGCCAACCGGCGAGAAATTCGATCTCGTCGGGCCGCGCGAGCCCGCCCGTTGCGTGGTCGTAAAGGCAATGGCCCGCGGTCAGCACCAGGTTTTCGGCGATCAGCGATCCGGTGCAGAAGGCGCGCGACCCGATGTTGAGCCGGCCCACCCCTTCCCAGCCGCGGCTTTCGTCGGCGGTGACGAGGCGCTTGAGAACCGTCCCGTCGGCGAGGGCCGGCACGGCGGCCGCGAAGAACGCCGCGAAGACTGCGAAATACCTGATCATGCCCGACCCTGCCCTGCCTCCTGCCCCCCTAGCAGGAAGTTGGGGCAAGATTGTGGCAAACGTCCCGGGCGCGGGCCGCGTTTACCCCAGTTTCGCGGGCTTCGGCCCGCCCATCGCCCAGTCGAGCAGCTCGACCATATGGACCACCGGCAGCGCGGTTCCGGACCCGATCTGCACCATGCAGCCGATATTCCCCGCCGCAATCAGATCGGGCTTGCGCGCTTCCAGCGTCGCCACCTTGCGCGCCTTCAATTCGGCCGAGATTTCGGGTTGCATCAGGTTGTAGGTGCCGGCCGAGCCGCAGCAGAGGTGGCCTTCGGGCACCTCCTTGACGGCAAAGCCGGCGCGGGCGAGGAGGGTCTTGGGGGCCGCCGTCACCTTCTGGCCGTGCTGGAGCGAGCAGGCGGCGTGGTAGGCGACGGTGAAGTCGGTGTCGGCGACGGCGGGCATCAGGCCGCGCGCGGCCATGAGTTCGGTCACGTCCTTCGTGATGCCGCTCGCCCAGGCGGCCTTCTCGGCGTAGGCGGGGTCGGTGCGGAGCATGAAGCCGTAGTCCTTGACGGTGGTGCCGCAACCGGACGTGTTGATGACGACGGCGTCGAGGCCGCCCGCCTCCTTCAGCCGCCACCAAGCGTCGATGTTGGCCCTGGCGAACGCGAGCGCCGAGGGCTCCTTGCCCATGTGGTGGGTGAGCGCGCCGCAGCAGCCTTCGCCCTTGCCGATCGCCACCTCGAAGCCATGCCGGGTGAGGAGGCGCACGGTGGCCTCGTTGATCGCGGGCGCGAGGACGCGCTGGGCGCAGCCGAGGAGGACGGTGACGCGGCCCTTCCTCGGGCCTTGCGCCGGGACGGTCTGCGGCCGGTCGACCCAGGACGGCGCGCTGGGGCCACCCTTGGGGGCCAGCTTCATCATGGCGCCGAGCCGGCCCGGCAGGAAGCGGCCGAAGGGCTTGCCGACCGTGGCGCCCAGGAGAGCGGCACGGAAGCGGGCGGGGTAGGGCAGGACGAAGGCGAGGAGGTCGCGCAGCGCGCGGTCGGCCCGCGGGCGCTCGTAGGTCGCCTCGATGTGCTTTCGGGCGTGGTCGACCAAGTGCATGTAGTGGACGCCGGACGGGCAGGTCGTCATGCAGGCGAGGCAGGAGAGGCAGCGGTCGACGTGCTTGACGACCTCGGGGGTCGCCGGACGGTCCTCCTCCAGCATCTGCTTGATCAGGTAGATGCGGCCGCGCGGGCTGTCCAACTCGTCGCCGAGGAGGACGTAGGTGGGGCAGGTCGCGGTGCAGAAGCCGCAGTGGACGCAGGCGCGGAGCACCTTTTCCGATTCGGCCGTGTCCGGGTCCCGGAGCTGCTCGGGCGTGAAGTTCGTTTGCATAGGCTAGACGCCCCCGTAAAGGCGGCCGGGGTTGAGCACGCCCTTGGGGTCGAACCCGGCCTTGACGCGGCGGTTCAGGGCCAGGAGGCCCGGCGATAGCGGGGGCATGACCTCGATTGTCCGCCGTATCTCGATCGGCGCCTTGACGAGCGTGGCGTGGCCGTCTTCCCTTACGGCGCCGCGCACCCGCTCCGGCGGGGCGGCCTCAAGGCCCGATGCCGCGAGCCAGACGAGCCCCCCCGCCCAGTCGAACAGGGTCTCGCCGGCGTCGCCCAGCGCCTCCAGCATCTCGCCGGCGCGGGTCGGCGGTACCGAGAGGCGCCACAGCACGGGTGCTGCGGAGTCGAGAAGGCGCAGGTCGCGGATCTCGCGCCAGAGGGCGCGCGAATCCTCGTCCGCCACGGCGGCGGCGTCGAGCCCGTCACCGACAAGGAGGTCCTTCAGCCGGTCGCGGCGGTACGCGACGGAAGGGCCGGCGCCCTCGACCCGCACGGCGGCGCGGGCGGCGCCCGCCACGCCCTGGACCGTCGAGCGTCCGGCGGCGGCCTCGGGCAGATAGGCGGCGGCCGACACGTCGTAGGCCGTGCCCACGGACCGGCGCAGGGCATGGAGCAGCTTCGCGGCGTCGCCCGCGAGCAGCAGCGTGGCCTCGCTCTCCGCCCTCGGCAGCACCTTGAAGGTGAGGTGGCTCAGGACGGCGAGCGTTCCGTAGGAGCCGGCCATGAGCTTGCAGAGGTCGTAGCCGGTGACGTTCTTCATCACCCGCCCGCCCGACTTCACGATCCGGCCGTACCCGGTCACGGCCTGGACGCCCAGCAGGTGGTCGCGGGCGGCGCCGTTCTTCAGGCGCTTCGACCCGGCGAGGTTGGCGGCGAAGACCCCGCCGATCGTCTGCCGTCCGGCCTCGTCGCCGAGGATCAGACCGTAGTCGGCGGGGTCGAAGGCGAGTTCCTGGCCGCGCTCGGCGAGTTCGGCCTCGATGACGGCGAGCGGTGTGCCGGCGCCGGCCGACATGACGAGTTCGTCGGGCTCGTAGAGGCCGATGCCGGCGAGGCGCGTCGTGTCCAGGACGTGCGCCGCCTCGACCGGACGGCCGAATCCTCGCTTGGTGCCGGCCCCGACGATCTCCAGGGGCGCCCCCTCGCCGATGGCCCAGGCGACGGTCTTCTCCAGTTCGTCGATCGAGCCGGGGGCGAAGGTGACGGGCATCAGAACCTTTCCAGCTCGGGAAAGGGGATCCTGCCCTTGTGGACGTGCATCCGACCCAGTTCGGCGCAGCGGTGCAGGGTCGGGAAGACCTTGCCGGGGTTGAGGATCTGGGTGGGGTCGAAGGCGCATTTGAGGCGCTGCTGCTGCTTTAAGTCGTCCTCGTTGAACATCTCGGGCATGAGGTCGCGCTTCTCGATCCCGACCCCGTGCTCGCCCGTGAGCACGCCGCCGACCTCGACGCAGAGCTTCAGGATGTCGGCGCCGAACGCCTCGGCGCGCGCCTGTTGCCCCGGCTCGTTGCCGTCGAAGAGGATGAGCGGGTGGAGGTTGCCGTCGCCGGCGTGGAAGACGTTCGCCACCTTGAGCCCGTGCTTGTCGGACAGTTCGGCCATGCGGCGGAGCACGGGCGCGATCTGGTTGCGGGGGATCGTGCCGTCCATGCAGATGTAGTCGGGGCTGATCCGTCCCGCCGCCGGAAAGGCGTTCTTGCGCCCGGCCCAGAACTTGAGGCGCTCCTCGTCGTTCGCGCTCTCCTTGAGGAAGGTGGCGCCGTGCTGGCGGGCCATGCCCGTGACCACGCCCATCAGGTGGTCGACCTCGGCGGCGGGGCCGTCCAACTCGCAGATGAGGAGCGCCTCCACGTCGCGGGGATAGCCGGCGTGGCAGAAGTCCTCGGCGGCGTTGATGGCGGGCCGGTCCATCATTTCGAGCCCGCCGGGGATGACGCCGGCCGCGATGATGGCGGCGACGGTAGCCCCCCCCTGCTCGACCGTGGAAAACCCGGCGAGCAGCGCCCGCGCGGTCTCGGGCTTTTGCAGGATGCGCACCGTGACCTCGGTGACGATGCCGAGCAGCCCCTCCGAGCCGGTCATGACGCCGAGCAGGTCGTAGCCGGCGGCGTCCAGGTGCTTGCCGCCGAGCCGCAGGATCTCGCCGTCGGGGAGGACGATCTCCAGCCCCAGCACGTTGTTGGTCGTGAGCCCGTACTTCAGGCAATGCACGCCGCCCGAGTTCTCGGCGATGTTGCCGCCGATCGAGCAGGCGATCTGCGAGGACGGGTCCGGGGCGTAGTAGAAGCCCTGGTGCTCGACGGCGCGGGTGATGCCAAGATTGGTGACGCCGGGCTGGACGGTGGCGGCGCGGTTCTCGTAGTCGATATCGAGGATGCGGTTGAACTTGGAAAGGCCCAGGACGACCCCGTCCTCCAAGGGCAACGCCCCGCCCGAAAGCCCGGTGCCGGCGCCCCTGGCCACGACCTTGACGCCCATGCGGCGGCAGAGCTTCAGGATCTCGGCGACCTCTGCCGTCGTCTCCGGCAGGACGACGGCCAGCGGCACCTGACGGTAGACGGAGAGCCCGTCCGTCTCGTAGGCGCGCAGTTCCGCGTTCTCGACGATGACCCCCTCGCCCGGAACGATGGCGCGCAGCGCGTCGATCAGGTCGGCCCGGCGGCGCAACACCTCCGCGTCGGGCTTCGGCATGGGGATTCCGCTCATGGGGCCGGCAGTTCCTTTTTCTTCGTTCGTTCCCGGAGGTTCGCTCATCCTTTCCAAAAGTCAACGGGGCGGCCTTTGCGAAAGGCCGCCCCGCCACATTCATCCGATGCCGCCGACCGTCAGGTCCGTCGGCTGTTCCGGCCCTCGTCCCAGGACGAGCGGACGGCGTCCTTCACCTTGTCCCAGGTGCTCTCGGGATGCTCGCGCTCCCAGCGGCTGCGCATCTGGGGCTCGGCCCTGTCCCAGTCGTGGTCGGCGTAGTCGGAACTGCCGGCCGAGGTGTAGCCGAAGCGGTAGGCGTCGTCGTAGTCCTCGTAGCGCTCGCCGCCGCTGGCATAACGCTCGTTGTGGTGCTCGCGGAAACGGGCGGTCTGCTCCGGCCCGATCTGCTCGACGTCGACCTCGGTGCGGCGCACGTTGTCGCGGACGGTTTCGGTGCGGGTCTCCACATCCTTCGAGATCCCGATCTCCTCGACGACGCGGGCCGACTTCTGAACCACCGCCTCCTCGTCGGTCTCGTGGACCTCGATCGTGCCCTCCTTGAAGGCCGACAGGGCGCCCGCGTCGGCGGGGCGGTCGACCTGACGGCGCTCGACGTGGACGGTCTCGTCGCGCAACTGGACTTCCTGCTCGACCGGGGTCTCGATGATGCGGCTGCGCACCCGCACCCCGCCGCGCTCGACCTCGCGCTTGCCGACGCGGAGCTGCTCCTCGACCACTTCCAGCTTCTGGTCCTCACCGGTGCCGAGCGTGGTGCGGTCCGAGGACCGATCGGTGCCGGTCGCCGGCATGGCGGCGACGTCGCCTTCGGCGCTGCCGCTCTCGCGGCGCCAGCCCTCGTTACCCCAGAGGCCCATCCGCTCGTCCATGTCGGCCGAGCCGTGACGGTCCATGATGTCGATCGCCGTCGTCGCCTCGTCGTCCGGCACGCGCACCGACACGACGGTGCCGTTGCGGCGCACGCCCTCGGCGTAGAGCTCGGCGTCGTGCTCGGGGATACCGAGCCCCATGAGCTGGCGCTGGTAGCCCTGCCCGCCCTCGTGGCCGAAGGTGGACGCGCCCTCGGCGAGGCCGGAGCCCGTCGTGGCGGCGCTCGAGCCCGATCCCACGACCGAGATCTCGTCGCGGTCGAAACCGGCATCGACGAGATCCGACCTTGCGGCCTCCGCCTCGGACGTGTCGTCGAAGAGTCCTACGATGAGCTTCATGGTGCTTTACCCTATTCGGTTGGTTGCTTGACGTCCTCGGCCGCGAGGCGCTCGACCTCGACGGCCTCCCGCCGCAGCGGAACCTGCACGGTTTCGACCTTGCGCGTGCGGTCGAGTCGGACGACGATTTCTTCCTTGAGGATCAAACGTTTCTCGACGACGTAGGTTTCTTCGAGAACGGGGATGATCAGGTTCCCGTCCTCCTCCCGCGTCGCCGGCGGTTCGGCGACGATCCGTCCGACAGGCCGCCGCTCGACGTGCGCTTCCGTCAGCACGCGGTCGAGGTCCACCTCCTCGACTCGTCCCTCGACGGTCTTCTTCAGCCTCACCCCGCCCTTGACGACGGTTCGGCGGCCGACTTGCACTTGTTCGGCCAGAACCGGGACGATCCGCGCGTCCGAGTCCGCCCCGGTCGTTGAAAGCGTGTCGGACATCGCGTCGGGAGCCAGTTGCAAGGCCTCGCCTTCCTCGATCAGCATATGCCTTGGCACCTGCAGAACCTGCCCTTGTCGCAGGATGACCTCAACGGACTCGGCGTCGGAAGCGTACCAGGAGGAACGGCTCACCGAGCCGATCGTTTCCTTGCCCGACCTCAAGGGAATGGCATCCACGGGCGATCTCTTTCAATCGTGGGAACGCGGGCTCGCAGCTTGGGGGCGGACCCCCCGTTTGACTGGCACGAGGCGATCCAAAGGGCGTCTAGGACAGCGCCCAGATGATGAGGACGATGATGACGATGGCGACGACGATGCCGATGATCTTCGTATTGCTCTTGGAAGGCGTGTCGGCAACGGTGTTGGTCCTGGACGTCGGGGTCGCCGCGGGCGGTGCGGCCGTCCCCGTCGTCGCGGCGCCCTCGTCGTAGACCCCGATCGTCGGGCCGCGTTTGGTTGGATCGTTCGGTGTTTGCTGGCTCAAGGCCACTCCCCCTCACTGACACCGGAGACTTCGTGAACCCGGCCTCACGGTCATGAAGAGAACCCACGCTGGAGGCGAGGGTTCCCCGTCATCGTCATCGCATGGCGTCAGGCAGGCGGGCGGGCGCGAAGGGGCTTGAGACCTGCCCGTCCGTGCGGGCATACCGGCCGCGAAGCGAGCCCCGTTCGATCATGGAGCACGGTCCTGTCCCGCACGATCCCCCTCTCGACCCGCGTGAAGCGGGCGCTGCTCCTCGGCCTCGGCGCCCTGGCCGTCCCGGCACCCGCGACGGCCGCCGAGGGCACGCTGGCCTTCCTCGTCGAGAACGATTCGCTCACGCTCGCCGACCGGCACTATTCCAGCGGCCTCGCCCTCCTCTGGACGGGAAGGGCCGGCTGGGCCGGACGGACGGCGGACGCGCTGCCCTTCCTCTTCCAGCAGACGGGCGAGACGGGGGCCGGCTACACGCTGGGGCAGGCGCTCTACACCCCGAGCGACATCGCCGACCCCGTCCCCGACCCGGCCGACCGGCCCTACGCCGGCTGGCTCTTCGGCGCCCTCGACCTGACCAGGACGACGCCGAAGCGCCTCGACCGCCTCCAGCTCTCGCTCGGGGTCGTGGGGCCGGCGGCGCTCGGGGAGTTCTCGCAAAAGCTGATCCACCGCGTCACCGGCTACCCGGAGCCCAAGGGGTGGGGCAGCCAGATCGACGACGAGCCGGCCCTCCTCGTCGCCTTCCAGCGGGCGTGGCGCCCCTTGCCGCCGGCAAGGCTGGGCGGCGGCCTCGAAGCCGATTTCGCCCCGCACGCGACGGCGGCCCTCGGCAACGTCCTCACCTATGCCGGGCTCGGCGCCACGCTCCGCTTCGGCCCCGACCTGCCCGACGCGTTCGGCCCGCCCCGCATCCTCCCCGCCACCCCCGGAAGCGCCGCCTTCACCCCGGTGCCGGGCTTCCGCTGGCACGTCTTCCTCGGCGCCGAGGGGCGCGCCGTGGCCCGCGACATCTTCCTCGACGGCAACAGCTTCACGCACAGCGCCTCGGTCGACAGGAAGCCCCTCGTCGGCGACCTCCAGGCGGGCCTCTCGCTCGCCTACCTGAATTGGCGCCTGGACGTCACGGCCGTCCTGCGGACAAAGCAGTTCGACGGGCAGAAGGGGGTGGATCGGTTCGGGGCGTTGAGCATCGCGTATAGTTATTGAACGCGCTTCGCGCCCGCCGGCGCGGGGCGTCTAATCCACCAATATCGCGCGCAGATCGTTGACGTTCGTGAGCGTCGGCCCGGTGACGATCTGGTCGTCCAGCAGGGCGAAGAGGGTGTGGGCGTCGTTGTTCTTGAGGAAGGCGCGCGGGTCGAGGCCCTCGGCGCGCGCGCGCGCCAGGGTGTCGGGGCCGACGAACGCGCCGGCCACCTCTTCGGCGCCGTCGACGCCGTCGGTGTCGGCCATGAGGGCGTGGATGCCGGGGGCGCCCTCGATGGCGATGGCGAAGGACAGCAGGCATTCGACGTTGCGCCCGCCCTTGCCGTCGCCCCGGACGGTGACGGTGGTCTCGCCGCCGGAGAGGAGGGCGCAGGGGGCCTTGAGCGGGTGGCCGTGCGCCTTCGCTGCCTTGGCGATCCCGGCCAGCACCCGGCCGACCTCGCGCGCCTCGCCTTCGATCGCGTCGCCGAGGATGAGGGGGGCGTAGCCCGCCCGCCTCGCCACTTCGGCGGCGGCTTCGAGGGATCTCTGCGGCGTGGCGATCAGGCGGTTGGTTACGTTCTTCAGACGTTCGTCGCCGGGCTTGGGCGTCTCGTCGGCGGCCCCATCCAGGTGCCGGCGCACGGCGGCGGGGGGCTCGATGCCGTAGCGGGCCAGGATCGCGCGGGCGTCGGCGAAGGTCGAGGGGTCGGGCACGGTGGGGCCGGAGGCGATGACCGAGAGGTCGTCGCCCGCCACGTCCGAGACGAGGAGGGCGACGACGCGGGCCGGGTAGGCCGCCGCCGCGAGCCGGCCGCCCTTGATGCGGGAGAGGTGCTTTCGCACGGCGTTCATCTCGTGGATGGTGGCGCCGGACCGGAGAAGGGCCTTCGCCACGGCCTGCTTGTCGGCAAGCGTGACGCCCTTGGCCGGGAGCGCCAGCAGCGCCGAGCCGCCGCCCGAGATCAGCGCGACGACGAGGTCGTCCGGCCCAAGGTCCGCGACCAAGGCGAGCATCCGCGAAGCCGCCGCCTCGCCCGCCGCGTCGGGGACGGGGTGGGCCGCTTCGACGATCTCGATCCGCTCGCAGGGGACGGCGTGGCCGTAGCGGGTGACGACGAGGCCCGACAGAGGGCCTCGCCAGGAAGCCTCGAACGCCTGCGCCATCGCGGCCGACGCCTTGCCGGCGCCGACGACGACGGTGCGGCCCCTGGGCGGTTCCGGCAGGAAGGCCGGCACGACCTTGGCCGGCAAGGCGGCATCGACCGCCGCCTCGAACATCCGCCGCAGAACCTCGTCAGCCGCCATGACCGCCTCCTTTGCCCTTCGCCCCCGCCGCGTTCCTAGCGCGGTTGGCGGCGCGCGTCTAACCGGCGTCGAGGAAGGGCCGCACCCAGCCGAGCCCGGCCCTGGTTCCTTCCCTCGGTTGGTACTCGCAGCCGACCCAGCCGTCGTAGCCTTCGCGGTCGAGGAGGGCGAAGAGGAAGGGCCAGCCCACCTCGCCCGTGCCGGGCTCGTGGCGGCCGGGGTTGTCGGCGACCTGGACGTGGGCGATCCGGGCCTTGTGGCGCAGGTAGGTCGCGGCCAACTCGCCGCCGCCGCGCTGCCGGTGGTAGAGGTCGTATTGCAGGAACAGGTTGTCGGCCCCGACCTCGGCGGCGATCTCGGCGGCCTGATCCATCGTCTGAAGGAAGTAGCCCGGCATGTCGTAGGGGTTGATGGGCTCGATGAGGAGCACGAGCCCGGCCTTGCGGGCCGCCCCGGCGGCGAAGCGGAGGTTGGCGACGAAGGCGGCGCGCGCCTCGGCGACGGGCAGCCCGTCCGGCACGAGGCCGGCCATGCAGTGCAGCCGTGGGCAGCCGAGCAGGCCCGCGTAGGACAAGGCGAGATCCAGCCCTCGGGCGAACTCGTCCCTCCGGTCCGGCCGGCAGGCGAGGCCGCGCTCACCCCCCTCCCAGTCGCCGGGGGGCAGGTTGAACAGAACCTGCCCCAGCCCGTGCGCCTTCAGACGCCTTGCCACCTCGTCGGCCGGAAAGGCGTAGGGGAACAGGAACTCGACGCCCTTGAAGCCGTCGGCCGCCGCGAGGGCGAAGCGGTCGAGGAAGGGCGCCTCGCCGTACATGAGGCTCAGATTGGCGCAGAACCGGGGCATCGCGCGTTCCCTTGCCAAGGGCGCAACGCGCATCGACCGGGGAGGACGCGCCGCCCCGGCCGATGCGCGGAACCGAAAGGAGTCCGGCTATCTAGCCCTGGCGGGCCTTGAAGCGCGGGTTCTTCTTGTTGATGACGTAGACGCGCCCCTTGCGGCGGACGAGGCGGCAATCCTTGTCGCGCGCCTTCGCGGTCTTGAGCGAGTTGCGGATCTTCATAAGCTGGTCCCCGACAGGGCCTTCGCCGCTAGCTCGACTTGCGGCGGAAGCTCTGGAAACGACGGTTGAACTTCTCGACCTGACCGCGCTCGCGGACCTGCAGGGCGCCGCCGGTCCAGGCGGGATGCGACTTCGGGTCGACGTCGAGGGTCATGCTGTCCCCCTCCTTGCCCCAGGTCGTGCGCGTCTTGAAGGTCGAGCCGTCGGTCATCACCACGTTGATCTCGTGGTAATCTGGATGGATGTCCTTCTTCACAAAAACTTCCTCCTCGACAGGCGGGGGGTATATAGCGGCCGGCGCCGCACGGCACAAGGGCCGACGCAAGATATGCTTCGCGTCCGCGAACGCGAGGCGCGGCGTCCTTTTGCCGCTGACGGCCTCCCCGCAAGGACGCCTATTTCGGGCGAAGCAGCAACGAGGACGGTTGGGATGGAAGGCGCATCAAGGGAAGCGAAGGGCGGCGCCCGCGAGGGCAGCCGCGACCTGGGGCAGCTTCGGCGGCTCATGGGCTACCTTCGGCCCTACCGCTGGCGGGTGTCGGTCGCCTTCCTCGCCCTCACCCTCGCCGCCGCCGCCGTGCTCTCGCTGGGCGTCGGGCTCCGCCACCTCGTCGACGGCGGCTTCGGCGAGGGCGACCCCGGCGCGCTCAACCACGCCCTCTTCGCCGTCCTCGTCGTCATCGCCACGCTCGCCGTCTCGACCTTCCTGCGCTCCTACCTCGTGACGTGGCTCGGCGAGCGGGTCGTCGCCGACCTCCGCCAGGGGGTCTACGCCCACATCGTCCGCCTGCCGCCCGGCTTCTACGAGACGACGCGCACGGGCGAAGTGCTCTCCCGGCTCACGACCGACACGAGCGTGATCCAGACGGTGATCGGCGCCAGCGTCACCCAGGCGCTGCGCAACGTCCTCCTCGTCGCGGGCGGCACGGCGCTCCTCGTCTACACGAACCCGAAGCTGACCGGCCTCGTCCTCCTCGTCGTGCCGCTCGTCGTCGTGCCGATCGTCGTCTTCGGCCGGCAGGTGCGGCGGCTGTCGCGGGCGGCGCAGGACGAGGTGGCGGGGGTGAGCGGCAAGGGCGAGGAGACGCTGAACGCCATCCGCACCGTCCAGGCCTTCGCCCAGGAGGCGCGCGAGGCCGGGGCCTTCGACGGGGCGAGCGAGGCGGCGTTTCGGGTCGCGGCCAAGCGGGCGCGGGCCAGGGCGCTGCTCGCCGCCGTCGTCATCACCCTCGTCTTCGGCGCCATCGTCAGCGTGCTCTGGATCGGCGGCCAGGACGTGCTCTCGGGGCGGATCACGGGCGGCGAACTCTCGGCGTTCGTCTTCTACGCGACGGTCGTGGCCAGCGCCGTCGGCGGGCTCTCCGACATCGTCGGCGACCTCCAGCGCGCGGCCGGCGCCACCGAGCGCCTGTTCGAGCTGCTCGACAGCGAGCCCGCGGTCAAGGCGCCGGCCGAGCCCCTGCCGATCCCAAAGCCGGTACGCGGTCACGTCCGCTTTGAGAGTGTCGCGTTCGCCTACCCCTCGAACCCGGAGCGCCCGATCCTGGACGGGCTCGACCTCGACGTGTCCGCGGGGGAGACCGTGGCCCTGGTGGGACCTTCCGGCGCCGGCAAGACCACCGTGTTCCAGCTCCTGATGCGCTTTTATGACCCGGGCAAGGGGCGGATCCTCGTCGACGGCGTGCCGATCGACCGCCACGAGCCGGGGCTGCACCGGGGCCGCATCGGCCTCGTCCCGCAGGATCCCGCGATCTTCTCGGCCGACGCCGCCGCCAACATCCGCTACGGTCGACCCGAGGCGAGCGACCAGGAGGTGCGCGACGCGGCCGCCGCCGCCGCCGCGCTGCCCTTCATCGAGGCGCTGCCGCAGGGCTTTTCCACCTTCCTCGGCGAGAAGGGCGTCCGGCTCTCGGGCGGGCAGCGCCAGCGCATCGCCATCGCGCGCGCGCTCCTCGCCGACCCCGCGATCCTCCTCCTCGACGAGGCGACCTCGGCCCTCGACGCCGAGAACGAGCGCGCGGTGCAGACGGCGCTCGAACGGCTGATGCGGGGGCGCACCTCGCTCGTCATCGCCCACCGCCTCGCCACCGTGCTCAAGGCCGACCGCATCGTCGTCCTTGAGGAAGGGCGGATCGTCGACCAGGGCACCCACGGCGACCTCATGAACCGCACCGGGCTCTACAGGCGGCTCGCCGACCTGCAATTTCATCAGGGCGAGGCGGCCTGAACACGCTTCACGTCCGCCGGCGCGGGGCCTTCTTCCTCTTTTTTCCATCCGTCGACCGCGCTTGCACGCGGTCGACGGATGGGGAGCTGCGGCTGACGGCCGTCCTTCTCAGCGCGCCGTCAGGGTGATCTCGATCCGGCGGTTCTTCGCCCGCGCCTCGCTGGTCTTCGCCGGGTCGATCGGCTGCGTGTCGGCGAAGCCCGCGACGATGATCCGGTTCCTCGGCACGCCCCACGCGACGAGCTGGTCGGCGACGGAGGCGGCGCGGGCCGCCGAGAGGATCCAGTTGCTGCGGAACCTGCTCTTGCCCGTCGTCGGCTGGTCGTCGGTGTGGCCGTCGATCCTGAGCATCCAGGGCAGGTTCTTCGGCATCTCGTCCGTGAGCTTGCGCAGTTCGAGCCCGAGCTTGTTGACGGCCTTCTTGCCCTCGTCGCTGAGGTCGGCCTTGCCGGGGCCGAAGAGCAGGCTGCCGCCGAGCGTGAGCTTGCGGCCGTCGAGGAGCCGGTTCTCCCCGGAACCCGGCAGGCTGCCCAGCGCCTCGCCGACGATCTTGCCCTCGCTTTGCAGGGTCTGCCGCGCCGCCGCGCCAGCCGATTTCGCGTCGGACCCCTGCCCGCCCGCTTCGGTCTGGTCGCCGATCAGGCCGAGGCGGGTCGCCTTCGCCTCGTCGCCGAGCGCCGACGCCGCCCGCCGCAGGTCGGCGATCTCGGCTTCCCGCGCGCGCAGATCCGCCTTCGCCTTCGCAAGCTCGCGCGCCTGGGCCTCGATCCGCGCCTTCGCGTCGGCCGGGAGCGGCGCGTCCTCGCCGCCCGGCGCCTCCAGGGCCACGGTGGCGGCGTTGGCGGTGATCTGCATGTCGAGCGCCCTTATCTGCGCCCGCAGATCCTTCTCGCGCGCCGCCGCCGCCGCTTCCACCGCCTTGAGCTTCTCGTTCAGCAGCGTGCCGAGGCTCGTATCGAGCTTCTGCCGCTCCTCCTGGAGCTTGGCCAGTTCCTGGGCGTTGCGCCCGCCCGCCTGCTCGGCGACGGCCCTCGCCTGCTCGGCGTCGGCCTTACCGCTCTCCGCCGCCTGGAGGGACTGCTGCAGCTTCTGCAACTCGGCCTTGAGACCGTTCGCGTCGTTCAGGGCCTGATCGCGCTGGCCGAGGACGGCCTCGAGCTGCTCCTCGGCCAGCCTCGCCGCCTTCGTCAGCCGCTCGATCTCGCCCTGGCTCCTGGCGGCCCCCTCGCCCGCCGCGGCGTCCTGAGCCCGGAGCGACGCAAGCTCCTCGTCGAGGTCCGCCATCGCCTGCGAGCGGCGCTCCAGGTCGGCCCGAAGGGCGGCGATCACGGCCGCCTGCTCGTCGCCCTTCCTGGCGGCCGCGGCGGCCTCGGCCGCCCTTCCCTGCGCCGCCGCGTCGAGCGCCTGGGCGCCCTCGGCGAGTTGCGCCTTCAGCGCCTCGACCTCGGCCGTCAGCCTCCCCTCGCCGGCCTTGGCGTCGGCCTTCGCCTCGTCGAGCCCCGCCTGCAGGGCCTGGACCCGCGCCTCCGCCCGCTTCAGCGCCGCGTCGCGCCGGGCAAGGTCGGCCCGCAGCGCCTTCTCCCCGTCCGCCGCCCGCGCCCGCGCCCGTTGCAGTTCGTCCTGCGCGCCCGCCAGATCGTCCTCGCCCGCGTCGAGGCGCTGCTGGAGCTGCCGGCGCACGTCGCCGAGCGCCGCGGTCTCGCGCTTCGCCAAGTCGAGCTGCCGCTGGAGTTCCTTCGCCTGATCCGTCGCCCGCGAGGCGCCCGCCGCCGCCTGCGCCTGCGCCGCCGCCAGGGCGTCGCCGCTTTCACCCAGGCGCCGCTCGAGCTGGGCGCGCACGTCGGCGAAGGCGGCGGCCTCGCGCTTCGCCAAGTCGAGCTGCCGTTGCAGCTCCCCGGTCGCCGCCGCTCCGGCCGTCCGCTCCTCCTCGTCGGCCGCGCGCTGCGCCTTGATCGTCTCAAGCTCGCCCCGCAGCCGGGCCGCCTCCTCGTCCAGACCCGCCTTCTCGCCCGCGAGCGCCTCGAGCTTCCGCCCCTGCGCCGCGTCCCCGCGCTCGGCGTCGGCGAGCTTCGTCTGGGCCAGATCCAGCGCGTCCTGGCCCTGGGCCAGCTTCTGCTCCAGGGTCGCCCGTATCCGTTCCAGGGCCGTCGTCTCGGCGGCGGCGAGGGACAGCCGCCGCTCGAGCTCCTGCGCCTGGGTGGCGACCGCCTCGTCGGCCTTCGCACGGAGCTGCTCGACCTCGGCGGCGCGGGCGTCGAGGTCGGCCTTCGCCTTGTCGAGCTTCCCGGCGCTCTGCGCGAGCTGGGCCTTGAGGCCGTCCGTGTCGGCGAGCGCCTTCGCCTGCATCGCCTCCAGCCGGTCCTGCGCTTCCTTCAAGGCGGTCTCGGTGTGCTCCAGCGTCCCTCCTTGCGTCGCCAGCTTCGCCTCGGCCTGATCGCGCGCCTTCGTCGCCCCCTCGACCTCCCCCGTGAGCCGGGCCACCTCGGCCTCGTACCGCTGGTCCGCCGCGGCCTTCGCGGCCGTCGCCTCCTCGCGCAGCTTGGCAAGGCCGGCCTCGGCGTCGGCGAGCGCCTTCTCGCGCTGCTGGAGCCGGGACTTGAGGTCGGCCTCGCCCTCGGCGAGGGCGGCGATGCGCCGCCTTGCCGCCTCGACCTCGCCCTGTACCGCTTCGAGCCGCTTGGCCGCCGCGTCGCGCACCGCCGCCAGATCGCCCTTCAGGGTCGAGACCTCGCTCTGCGCCGCCTTCAGGGCGTCCGCCCGGTCCTTCCCCTCGGCCTGGACGAGGCCGAGGCGCTTCGTCAGCGCCTGGACGGCGTCGCGGGCGAGGGTCGCTCCCTTCTCCGCCCGCGCTTGCGCCCCTTGCAGGTCCTGGACCTGCCCCCGGAGGTCTTCGGCCCGCGCGGCCAAGTCGGTCCGCTCCTTCGCCAGGGCATCCAGCCGCCCTTGCAGCGCCCCCTTCTCGTCCTCCGCCGTCTTCAGCCCCGCCACGGCCGCCGCCAGCGCCTGCGTGAGCCTCGTCTTGTCCGCCTCGAACCGCTTCGCGTCGGCGGCGGCGGCCTCGGCCGCCGTCTTGCCGCCCGCGTCGAGGTCGGCGACCCGCTTTTGCAGCGCCTCGATCTGGCCGTCGAGCTTGGCCCGTTCGGCCTCGAACGCCCGCGTCTGCTCGTCCGCCGTCTGCCGGGCCTGGGTACCGGCTTCGTCGAGCTTGGCGACCTGCCCTTGCAGCGCCTCGACCTGCCGGGCGAGCCGGTCGCGGTCCGCCTTGAGCGCCGCCGCCGCCTTCGCCGCCGCGTCGGCCTTCGCGGCGGCTTCGGTCTCGGCCGCGGCGAGCTGCCCCTTGAGGGTCTCGACCTGCCGGGCGAGGTCGGCCTTCTCGCCGCCGATGGATCGAAGCGTCGCCGCCCGCGACCCGGCCGCCGCCTCGGCCTCCCCCCGCCGCCGGTCGAGGTCCTGGGCCTGGGCCTGGAGTTGCTCGATCCGCTCCTGCAGCTTCCCCCGCTCCGCCTCCAGCGCGTCGGCCCGCTCGGCCCGGAGCCGCTGCTCGCGCAGTTGCTGGCCGCTCTGGGCGATGGCGGCGAGCCGGGCCTCGATGCCGTCGTCGTCGGGGCGCTTGGGCACGTCGAGCGCGGCCAGCGCCTCGTCGACCTGCTGCTCGGTCGTCGCCGCCCGCTCCTGGACGAGCCAGCCGAGCCCCGCCGCCGCCGCGATCGGGATCAGGGTGAGCAGGCCCGTGCGCGTCCGGCTGCGCCGCTCCCAGACGTTCAGGTGCTCTTCGAGCTCGGCGATCCTGTCGGCCATGTCCGGTTCCATCCGCCCGCGCGTGGTCAATTCAGTAGAGCTGCTTGACGAGGCCGGCGAAGCGCGCCGCGTCGGCGTCGTCCCCGGCGCGGAGGTCGTGCCACTCCTCGCGCAGCACCTCCAGCCCCTCGACGCGCTCCTTGCGCTCGACGACGCCGCGAAAGGCGAAGACGCTGACGGCGACCGCGGCGACGCCGACGGCGCCGAGCGGCCAGAAGCCGAAGGGGTAGGCGAGGGCCAGGAGGACGAGCCCGGCGGCGACGAGGGCGAGCCCGTAGAGCAGGTGGCCGCGCTTCGCCCCGTCGTGGCGGGCGATCGCCATCTCCAGGAACTGCGGCATCATCGCCGCCGACCCCTCCGGTGCCGCGCTGTCCATCCGGCGTGCCTCCCACCCTCGTTATCCGTGGGCCGCTCCGCGGCCGGGGGCAGTGTTGCCAAAAACACGGGCGAAATGCAAAGCGGGAAGTCGGGTTGCGGGGGGCCGGAGGGGCGGTTTTCCCGTTGGGGCGACGGGGCGGGGGCGACATTCGCCTGGAGGGTGGGCGGGGTGTGGCTCGGGCGCACGGGCGGCCGGGGCGTCGGCGGCGGCGACACTGGGAAGGCGGGGCCTAGGCCACTAGTAAATTGGTCTCAAATCATTGAA
>JAGRGG010000111.1 GCA_020445645.1 Geminicoccaceae bacterium
CCGCGCCGTCGAGGAGGACGCCGTCGGCCCCGGCTTCGGCGGCGAGCGCCGCGTCGTTCGAAGCGAAGACCGCCTTGCCCGCCGCGCGGGCCGGCCCGACGACCTCCCGCAGCGCATCCCCCGACGCGACGACGCCGGCGAGGCGGGCGAGCCCGAAGGCGCCCGGGTCGACGGGGCCTTCCACCCGGAGGAGGAGGCGGCAGCCCGCCGCCTCGCCCTCGTCCGCGCTCACGCCTCGTTCTTGTAGATCTTGACGATCCGATCCAGAAGGTCGAGCGCGTCCGCCTTCGAGCGCTGGAACGAGTTGCGCCCGACGATCGAGCCGTTGCCGCCGCCGTCGCGGATCTGCCTGATGTCGGCGAGGAAGCCTTCCGTGTCCTTGTTGGCCTCGCCGCCCGAGAACACGACGACCCGCTTGCCGGCGAAGCTCACCTGCATCACGTGGCGGATGCGGTCGGCGAGCGTCTCCATCGGCACCTCCGCCGCCGCGTAGACGGGCTTCGCCGCCTTCAGGTCGATCACCGCCTTCGGCGGCTTCACCTTGATGATGTGCGCGCCCATCAGCGCCGCCATGTGCGCCGCGTACGCGATGATGTCGAGCGCGGTCTCGCCCTCCTTCGACACCTGCCCGCCGCGCGGGTACGACCAGACCACGGCGAGCAGGCCGCACGACCGGGCCTCCGCGATCATCTCGCGCAGCTCCTCCATCATGTCGTAGCAGGCGTCGGCGCCCGGATACATCGTGAAGCCGATGCCGATGCAGCCGAGCCGAAGGGCGTCCTTCACCGACCCCGTCACCGCCTGATCCCCGCCGCCCGCGGCGAGGCTGTTGGCGCTGTTGACCTTCAGGATGGTCGGGATCTGCCCCGCGTAGGTGTCCGCCCCCTGCTGGATCGAGCCCAGCGGTGCCGCGTAGGCCGAGAGCCCGGCCTCGATGGCGAGGTCGTAGAGGTAGTGCGGGTCGTAGGCGGCGGGGTTGGCGGCGAAGCTGCGCGCCGGCCCGTGCTCGTAGCCCTGATCGACCGGCAGGATGACGAGCCGCCCCGTGCCCGCGAGCCGTCCCTGCATCAGGAGGCGATAAAGGTTCGCCTTGACCCCCGGCGTCTCGCCTTCGTACCAGGAGAGGATTTCCTTGACCCGAGCCGACATTCCAAAAGCTCCCTATAGCGTGCGTCGATTCCGGCCGGACCTTACAGGAGCGGGGGACCGGGTCCAAGCCCGAGGGCGCCCTTCAGCCAAGCGGCAAGACGCCCCGGCGGCAGGTCCGGCGGCGGGCGCAGATCGGCGGCGATCGGCCCGCGCAGCGCCCGCCCGCCACCCATCCTGGCGATGGCATCGAGCCGAAGCCGCACGGGCTCCGGCCCGTCGAAGACGACGACGCGGCCCCCGTGCGCCAGCGCCGATTGCGCGTACCCGGCGCGGTCGCCGCAGGGGATCAGAAGCGGGCGGGGCAGGGTGGCCTGGATGGCGCCGGCGACGGCCGGCCCCGCGAGCGCCGCCGCGTCCTCGTCGAGGACGAGCCGGACGCGCACCTCGAGCCCTTCGGCTGCGGCGAGGATGGCCCGCGCTTCCGGCCCGTCGCCCACGCCGACGAGGAGGGTCAGTCGCTTTCCAGGGCGGCGATGCCCGGCAGGACCTTGCCCTCCAGGAATTCAAGGAAGGCGCCGCCCGCCGTCGAGACGTAGCTGAACCGTTCCAGGACCCCGGCGTGGACCAGCGCCGCCACCGTGTCGCCGCCGCCCGCCACCGTCTTCAGCCCCTTCGTCCTGGTAAGCTCCGCCGCCGCCACGGCCACCCGGTTCGTGCCAACGTCGAAGGGCGGCACCTCGAAGGCGCCCATCGGCCCGTTCCAAAGGAGCGTCCGCGCCTCGCCGAGCTTCCTCGCCACCGCGTCCACCGAGCGCGGCCCGATGTCGAGGATCATCTCGTCCTCCGCCACCTCGTCGACGGCGCAGGCGCGGGTCTCGGGGTTCGGCTTGAACTCTTTGGCCACCACGGCGTCGACGGGGAGCAGGATCTCGACCCCTTTCGCCTTCGCCTTGGCCATGATCTCGAGCGCGGTCGGCGCCATCTCCTTCTCAGCGAGCGACTTGCCGATCGGCTCGCCCTTGGCGTGCAGGAAGGTGTTCGCCATGCCCCCGCCGATGACGACGATGTCGACCTTGTCGAGGATCAGCCCCAGCACGTCGAGCTTGGTCGACACCTTGGCGCCGCCGACGAGCGCCGCCGCCGGGCGCGCGGCGCCGCCCAAGGCCTCGTCGAGCGCCTCGACCTCCGCCTGCATCAGCCGTCCGGCAAAGGCCGGCAGCCGCTCCGCGACGCCCACGACCGAGGCGTGGGCCCGGTGCGAACAGGAGAAGGCGTCGTTGACGTAGGCGTCGCCGAGGTCGGCCAGCGCCTGGGCGAAGGCCGGGTCGTTCTTCTCCTCGCCGGCATGAAAGCGCAGGTTCTCCAGCATCAGGACGCCGCCCGGCGGGAGGTCCGCCACCGCCTCGGCCGCGACCGGCCCGACGCAGTCGGACGCGAACGCCACTTCCCGCCCCAGCGCCTCGCCGACCGCCTCCGCCACGGGCTTGAGCGACATCGACGGCTCCGCCCGCCCCTTCGGGCGCCCAAAATGCGCCATGACGATGACCTTCGCCCCCTTGTCCGCCAGCTCCCGGATCGTTGGCAGGCCGCGCTCGATCCTGGTCCCGTCGGTGATCTCGCCGTCCTGCATCGGCACGTTGAAGTCGACCCGGACGAGGACGCGCCGGTCCTTCGCGTCGAGGGCGTCCAGGGTGCGAAAGGCGGTCATGGGCGGCGGTCCTTTGACGAAGGAATCGGCAAGTGGGCTATCACGGGACGGCAGGCCGCGTCACGCCCCCTGTCCCTCGATCCGGTGATCGAGCCGAACGTCCTCGATCCCCTCGGGTTCCTGGTGGATCATCACCTCCGCGTCCCGAAAGGCCGTCATCAGCTCCGCCTCGATCCGCTCCGTCACCGCGTGCGCGTCCTGCACCGACATCTGCCTGGGCAGCTCGACGTGCATCTCGATGAAGATGCGGCACCCCGCCATCCGGGTGCGAAGGTCGTGGACCCCTGCGACCTCCGGGTGCGCCGCGACGATGCCCTCGATCTCGGCCCGCCGCTCCGCCGGCGCCTCCCGGTCCATGAGCTGGTCGACCGCGTGCCTGGCGATCCCGTAGGCGTGCAGGGCGAGCCAGCAGGCGACGACGGCCGCGACCAGCGGGTCGGCCCAGTCCCAGCCCGGTCCCCAGGCGAGGAAGAGGGAGAGCCCAACCGCGAGGTTCGTCAGCAGGTCGGCCCTGTAGTGCAGGCTGTCGGCGGCGATGGCGAGCGAGCCCGTCCTGGCCACGACCCGCCGCTGGTAGGCAACGAGGCCGAGCGTAACGACGATGGCCAGCGCCATCGCGAGGATGCCCACCAAGGGACGCTCGACGGGCTCCGGGCGGACGAACCGCCCAACGGAGTCGATGACGACCAAGACCGCCGACCCCGCCACCAGTCCCCCCTGCGCCAGCGCGCTCAACCCCTCCGCCTTGCCGTGCCCGAAACGGTGCGAGTGGTCCGGCGGGCGCCGGCTGATCCGCACGCTGACGAAGGTGATCGCCGAGGCGACCACGTCTGCGAGGCTGTCGATGAGCGAGGCCAGCAGGGCCAGCGACCCCGTCGCCAAGCCTGCCCCGGCCTTGACGAATGCCAGCAGCAGGGCGACGCCAAGGCTCGCGGCGGCGGCACGGTGAGTCAGGCTTTGCATTGCGACTCCCGGTGTAAGGGAAGATTACGCTTCGCGTCCGC
>JAGRGG010000112.1 GCA_020445645.1 Geminicoccaceae bacterium
ATCCTGAACGAAGGGAAGATGTTCTGGCATAAATCGCCGCCACTTCCATTGTCGCGTGGCCTATCCACTTCGAGAGCATGTTGAGCGGCACGTCCCGCGCGATGGCGTGGACGCCGTGGCCGTGGCGGAGGCCCTTGGGGCAGCGGTGGGGGCCGAGGGGAGGAGAGGTCGGCGGCCCGCATCACCTCGGAGACGCGGCGCCAGAGGGTGGTGCGCGAGACGGGCCGCGGGGGTTCCTGGCTCAAGGGCGGACCCCGGCGGCGTTTCTTGCGCACGTCGTGGACGAGGTCGAGGCCGTCGAGGGTCGCGGGCGGGACGGGGATGGCGCGGTCGTGCGGACGACCGCGGCGTTTTTTTGAGCGTCCGCACCTCGCGCGGCGCTTCTCCCGCCGCCCGCATGAAGGCCCGGCGCTCGTCGGCGGTGAGGCAGAGGCGGCACCCCTGGAGGTCGTGAAACCGCACGCTGCAACGTTAGCGGATGATTCCGTTTCAAACGGCGCCCATGAACGTTGCCAAAGCGTACCGCCGTCAATAGCCTCGGCAAGCCGCCTCAGCCGGCGTAAGCAGGTTCGAACGAACAGGCCGAATGAACGGGGAAGCGAACGCATGAAACTCAGGCAAATTCTGGTGTCCGTCATCGTGCTGGCGTGCTCCTCGGCACCGTCCTGGGCGACCGACCTCAAGACGTGGCCCGACGAGGCCGCGAAGAAGCTGAACCAGCTGATCGAGGCGCACGCGAACAAGGGCGACTACGCGGTCTTCGACATGGACAACACCATGTACCACTACGACCTGACCGAAAGCCTGCTGCCGTTTTTGGAGATGAAGGGCGTCCTCACGCGCGAGACGATGGACCCGTCCTTGAAGATCATCCCCTTCAAGGATACGGCGGACCATAAGGAAAGCCTGAACAGCTATTACTACCGGCTTTGCGAAGTCGACGACATGGTCTGCTACCCCTGGATCGCCCAGGTCTTCTCGGGCCTCACGGTCCGCGGGCTCAAAGGCTACGTCGACGAGCTGATGGCCTACGACGGCGAGATCCCGATCACCTACTACGACGGCGATGAGGTCGTCGAGGACACGGTGAACCGGCCGCAGATCTACAAGGGGCAGGTCGAGCTCGCCAACAGGCTGATGGAGAACGGCATCGACGTCTACATCGTCTCCGCCGCGAACGAGGAGGCCGTCCGCGCCGTCGCGTCGGACCCGAAATACGGCTACAACATCAAGCCCGAGAACGTGATCGGCGTCTCGCTGCTGTTGAAGGATCCCAAGACCGGGGACGTGACGGACGTGCGCAAGCAGGTCCGCGACGGCGATTACGATGCGAAGGCCAACATGGATCTGGTCATCACCCCTTACCTCTGGACGCCGGCGACGTGGATGACCGGCAAGGCCGGCGCGATCATGGCCTACATCGACGAATGGAAGAAGCCCATCATCGTCGCGGGCGACACGCCGACGAGCGACGGGTACATGCTGTTCCACTCGACGGACGTCGAGGACGGCGGCCTGCGCGTCTGGGTCGACCGCAAGGACAAGTACAGGACGCAGATCGAGGAGATGCGGAAGTCCTACGCCGCAAGGCAGGCGGAGCTGGGCCAGGACGTGACCGCCGACAAGAACTGGATCGACGTCAAGGACGAGGAGATCCAGTAAAGGAACGCGCGTCGCCGGCCGTGCCGGGGTCGTCGGTGCGCCGCTCGATCCGCGTTTGGCCCCCGCGCCGGGATGGGCGGGCCGGTAGGAATGGACCTGTTTTCCCCGGCATGACGACCTCACCGCGTCGAGACGGCCGTGGATGAGGTGCGCCGTGGCCATTCGGCGGAGCGCGACCGCGTATCGGCCGATCCGTCTCTCCCCGAAACGAAAAAGGGCACCGCGAACGGTGCCCTCTTCCCCAACGGTCGAAGAACGGTCAGGCGTTCTTCAGGTTCTCGGCCGAGGTCTTGTTGCGCTTGGGATCGCGCTGCTCCTCGAAGGAAACCTTCTGGCCCTCCTGAAGGCCGTCCATCCCGGCGCGCTCGACGGCCGAGATGTGGACGAAAACGTCCTGGCCGCCGTTGTCCGGCTGGATGAAGCCGAAGCCCTTGGTCGCGTTGAACCACTTGACGGTGCCGACCGGCATGTCCGTCTCCATTGCGTGTAGGGTTGCGCCGCAACACCGCTGCGGCGCGTCAAGCCTTGGCAGATCGGGAGGTTCGAGGGCACGCGGCCCGCAAGCCGGCAACCGGACGCGGAATGACGACGGAAAGGTGGGGGCTCTTCCTGAAAGAAAAAGGTGCCGGGTTGAAATTTTGCGCCGCGACGGCGAATTTTCCATGTGGAAATCATGGCGCGGCGATGCAGGTTTACTGTCATGACAAGCGCTTTGCCAAAGCCCTTCTGATCTGTTAATTTTGACGAGGTGCTAAGTCTGTCCGCCGCGATTTCTGCGACGGCTGCACCCGAAGGTTGGAAAACTTGACCGCTGCCCTTCCCGCCCCCGGCGTCGACGGTGCCTCCCCCGACGAGGCGCGGCGTTGGCTGCGGGTGCTTCGGCCCTACCGCACCACGGCCGCAGCGCCGTCGAGCTGCTGATCACGGCGGGGCCGCTCCTGCTCCTCTGGGTCCTCACGTGGCCCAGCTATCGCTGGGGCCACGTCGCCTTATGCCTCCTGCTCGCCCTGCCGGCTGCCGGCTTCCTCGTCCGCCTCTTCATGATCCAGCACGACTGCGGCCACGGTGCCCTGTTCCGCCGCCGCGCCCTCAACGACTGGATCGGCCGGGTCATCGGCGTCCTCACGCTCACCCCCTACGACTACTGGCGTCGTACCCACGCCGTCCACCACGCGATCGCCGGCAACCTCGACCGGCGGGGGATCGGCGACGTCGACACGCTCACCGTGGCCGAGCACCAAGCGCTCGGCCGCTGGCGCCGCCTCGCCTATCGGCTGGGGCGCAACCCCTTCGTCATGTTCGGGGTCGGCCCCACCTACCTCTTCCTCCTGCAGTACCGCCTGCCGGTCGGGAGGATGACGAAGGGCTGGGGGCCCTGGGTCAGTACGATGACGACCAACCTCGCCATCGCCGCCGTCGCCGCCTCGATGATGGGGTTCTTCGGCGTCGTGCCGTTCCTCCTCGTCCACGTCCCGGTCGTCCTCCTTTCAGCCTCGATCGGCGTCTGGCTGTTCTACGTCCAGCATCAGTTCGAGGAGACCGACTGGTCGCCCACCAACGAATGGAGCATGGCCGAAGCCGCCTTCCACGGCAGCTCCTACTACGAAATGCCGCCTTTGCTCCGCTGGTTCTCCGCCAACATCGGCGTCCACCACGTCCACCATCTGTGCAGCACGATCCCCTTCTACCGCCTGCGCCGTGTCGTCCTGGACCACCTCCGGCTCGGCACGATCGGCCGCCTTACCCTGCACCAAAGCCTGCGCTGCGCCCGGCTCGCCCTTTGGGACGAGGGCCACGGGAGGCTGGTCCCCTTCGGGAGCCTGCGCGCCTGAAAACGCTTTGCCCGCGCGGCAGCGGACGCGAAGCGCGTTCAGGCGTCGACCGGCACGCCCGCCCGCTTGGCGGAAACCGGCGTCGGCCCGGGGAGCGAGGCGGCGTCGAAGAGGAGGACGGCGCGGCGGCCTTCGACCATCGCGTTGGCGACGATCCGGCGGCCGTCCGGCGACCAGACGGGGTGCGGGTCGCAGCGTCGGCTGCCGAGGCCCGGCGGGCCGCAATCGACCTCGGCCAGGGTGCGCGCCTCGCCGTGCTCCAGGTCGATGAGGCGAAGGGGTGCCGTGCCGCCGGGGCTGCCGAAGCCCTCGTTCAGGTAGGCGTCGGTGAGCAGCCAGCGGCCGGACGGCCGGAGCGAGGGGTGCCCGCTGCCCCGTTCGGCGCCGACCGTCTCCAGGCCCGTCCCGTCGTGGCGAAAGCGCACGAAGCGCAGGGACGATTCCCCTTCGGGCACCAAGTTCATGAGGATGCGATCGCCGTCGGGGAGCCAGCTCGGGTGGTGCCCGCCCCGGTCCCAGGCCTCCATCGGCAGGGCGAGGCGAAGGTCGTTGCCGTCGGCATCGAAGGTGACGATGCGCGCGCGCCAGACGCCCGGCCGGTCGGGCAGGTCGTTCGAGCGCAGCACCTGGAACAGGCGGCGCCCATCGGGGCCGATCTTCGTGTGGAACAGGGCGTTGCGGCCCCGACGCAGAAGGTCGCGGTCCGGCTGGGCGGCGACGATCTCGGCGACGCTCAGGAACAGGTCGACCCGGCCGGTTTCGAGGTCGGTGCGCCAGAGGCCCTCGTTGGCCGAGGCGCCCGGGCCAAGCTGGCGGCGGTCGAGGAAGGGCTCGGGCACCCCGTAGCCCGCCTGGGTACGGTTGACGAGGTCGAGGGCGGGGCCGAACATCGCCTTGCCGCCGGGATCGATCGCGTAGAACGGGGCGGCGTAGGTCCGGGCCTCGCGCGCCTCCAGGTCGATGCCGACGCCGACGCCCCGCCCGTTCACGAGGTCGTTCGCGTAGAGGAAGCGGTCCGACGTCGGGTGCCATTGCAGGTTGGCGCCGAGCTGGAGCGCCCAGCCCCCCGTGCGGTGGACGGGGGTGAGGGTCTGCGCCTCCAGGTCGACGACGCAGACCTCGGCAACGTCGCCCGGCAGGGGTGCCCGGTGCTCGAACGGCAGGCGGGTCACGGCGAGGTAGCGCCCGGACGGGCTCAAGGGGCACACGTCGAAGAAGGTGTGCATGCACGCCTGCCCGACCGGCGTCACGACGGTGGCGGGCAGGAAGAAGCCCTCGATCGGGTGGGGCGGCCGGTAGGGGGTGAAGTCGACGGGCTCGGGCTCGAACAGGCGCCCTAGAGGCGCGCGTCGCTCCAGCCCCGCCGACCGGCGGACGAGGCCGAGCCCGGTTCGGGCCTCCTCACGCAGGCCCTCGATGTCGCGGCGAAGGCGCCTCGCCCTTGCCTTGAGTGCGGCGGGGTTCATGCGGCCTTCCTTCGTGGTGCCGGCGCGCCGATACGGGCGGCGAGGCGGGCGAGGATGTCGGCGTCGACCGTCGCGTCGAACTTGCGCGCGTACCACTGCCCGGACGCGAGCATCGCCGCCTCGTGGGCGGTGCCCAGCGTGAGCGGGCTGCCGCTGTCCCCGGGCCAGAGGACGAAGTGCCGGCCCTGCGGCACGACGCGGTCCCGAAAGGGGCTCGCCATGAGAAGGTTCTGAAAGAACAGCTCGTCCGGCGCCTGGACGTTCTTCAGGAAGCGCCAATAGGCTTTCGTCTCGGGGGCGTCCGTGAGCCAAGCGCAGAAATCGCGGCTCAAGACCCGCCACCAGGAGCCCTTCCAGGCGATCTTGAGGCCGCGCGGGATCGGCCGCGGCAGGGGGGTCTTCACGAGCCGTCCCCCATGCTCGAAGCTGAACAGATAGGGACGACGGCGGACATGGAAGGGCAGGTCGCGGAGCGGATCGAGCCGGACGTAATTCAGATCCGGGGTCGAGGCCAGCGCCGCCGCGATCTCGTGCCGGGGTTTCAGGGGGTAGTCCTGGCCGCTGAGCGCGATCAGGTGGCCGAAGTCGGGCGCCATCCGCAACAGTTCGCCGATCGCCCGCAGTTCGGCGTTGACCAAGCCCTGCCCCATCCAGACGACGGGCTCGCGGGCGATGAAGCGGACGTTCGGCCGCCCCGCCGCCGCGGCCTCGAAGGCGGCCAAGACCTCGGGCGGGGTCTTGGCGTCGACGTGGACGGCGTAAACGTCGTCGGGGTGCCAGATCGCGTCCATGAGCCAGCGGAACTGGCCGGGGAGCTTGTAGGCGCTGATGGAGTAGGCGAGCCGCATCCGTGGCCTTCGATCGCGGTGACGATTGAAGGCACCCTAGCCGTTCCGGCTTTCCATTCCGTTAACGCCCCCCGCCGCGCGCCAGGCGAGGTAGCGGCGCAAGGTGGGGTTGCAGCGTTCGGCCGCCACCTCGTCGAAGGGTTTCCAGCCGGCCCAGACGATCTCCCGCCGGTCGATGCGGGGCGCCGGCGGCGCGTCGAAGCGGGCCTCGAACACCCGATTGTCGATGTGCCGGCCGTGCGCGTCGTAGGCGAAGGCGAAGACCTCGCGCAGCGCCGCGGCCGGCAGGGCGATGCCGACCTCTTCCCGAAGCTCGCGCCGGGCCGCGTCGCGCGCGTCCTCGCCCCGCCGGATCCCGCCGGCAGGCAACCCCAGCCCCGGCGCGTAGGACTGGCGGACGACGAGGAGCCGCCCGCCGCAGACGAGCGCCGCGGCGGCCCCGTTCGCCGCCGGCTTCGTCAGCCGCCACCAGCGTTTGGCGAGGCGATAGCCCAGCCGATAGGCGAGGCGGTGGAAGGCGTCGATCAGGCCGGTCAACGCCTCAAAGTTCCGGCCGGCGGCGGCGGGCCAGCTTCACGATCGCGCTGCCGACGCTGCCGATCAACATGCCCGTGCTGCCGGCGATGAAGAAGTAGACGGCGACGCCCTTCGTGCTCTCGCTCATGAAGAGGAAGCTGCCGGTCAGGAACAGGCAGTTGCCGAGGATGCCGATGCCGAGGTGGACCCACTGGTAGTCCTCGACGAGGAGGAAGACGGGACGGCTCGCCCCCGTCGCCCACCGCCGGCGCGACGCCTCGACCTCGCGCCGGCGAACCTCCCCCGGCATCAGCCGGTCTTGATGACGTTGTGCTCGGGTCCGTAGGGAAAGGCGGTGACGTTGACGTTGCCGCTTTCGGTGATGACGAGCACGTCGTGCTCGCGGTAGCCGCCCGCGCCCGGCCGCCCTTCCGGGATCATGAGCATCGGCTCCATCGAGACCACCATGCCGGGCTCGAGGACGGTCTCGATGTCCTCCCGCAGCTCCAGCCCGGCCTCGCGGCCGTAGTAGTGCGAGAGGACGCCAAAGCTGTGGCCGTAGCCGAAGGTGCGGTACTTCAGCAGGTCGTGTTCGGCGTAGATTTCGTTGAGGGCGTTGGCCACGTCCATGCAGCGGGCACCGGGTCTCAGCAGCTTCTTGCCCTCGTCGTGGACCTTGCAGTTGACCTCCCACAGGCGCAGGTGCGCGTCCGACGCCTCCTCGCAGAACAGGGTGCGCTCCAAGGCGATGTAGTAGCCGGCCACCATCGGAAAGCAGTTGAGCGAGAGGATGTCGCCCCGTCTTACCCGGCGCGAGGTCACGGGGTTGTGGGCGCCGTCGGTGTTGATGCCGGACTGGAACCACGTCCAGGTGTCCATGAGTTCGGCGTGCGGCCACATCCTGGCAATGGCGCGGACCATCGCCCCCGTGCCGGCGAGCGCCACCTCGTGCTCGGGCACGCCCGGGGCCACGGCGTCCGCGACGGCGGCCCCGCCGATGTCGGCGACGGCGGCCATCTTCGTGATGTGCGCGATCTCCTCCGCCGACTTCACCATCCGCAGCCGCATGGCGGGTGCCGCGACGTCGACGAAGCGGCTGTTAGGCAATGCTGCTTCGAGCTTCGCCTTCGTGTCGAGGTCGACCTTGTCGAACTCGATCCCGACGGTGCCGCCGTCCTTCACGAGCTTTTGCACCGCCTTGAAGTAGTTGTCCCGCTGCCAGTCGGTGTAGACGATGTTCTTGTGCCCGAAGGTGCGCCGCTTCGGCTGGCCGCCGTCGATGTTGGCGGAGATCGAGGTGATGTCGCCCTCGGTCACGACGAGGCCGTAGGCGCGTCCGAACGAGCAGTACATGAAGTCGGCGTAGTAGTCGATGTTGTGGTAGGAGGTGAACAGGGCGGCGTCGATGCCCTTGTCCGCCATCATCCGGCGCAGCCTCGCAAGGCGGCCGGCCATCTCGGCTTCGGAGAAGGTGGGGGTGACGGGCGTCCCGTTGTCGATCTCGATCAGGCTCGGCATGTCCATGGTGGGTTCCTCCTCGGCAGTGCGTGGTGCTTGTAGAACGTGGAAGCGGCCCCCGCCATCCCGTCGGGCGGACCCTTTCCCTCCACGCCGCGCTTTTCCGGCAAGACATGGTGCCGCCTTTCCTCCCGCGAGGCCGGGGGGCTAACCTGCACCCCCATGTCCGCTCCCTCCTGGTACCACGCGCAGGGCACCGTCCCGCCGCGCCCGCCGCTCGCCGGCGCCGTCGAGGCCGGGACCTGCATCGTCGGCGGGGGCTTGGCCGGGCTTTCCCTGCTGCTCTCGCTCGCCGAGTGCGGGCACAGGGCCGTGCTCCTGGAAAAAGGGGCGATCGGCGGGGGGGCGTCGGGGCTGAACGGCGGCATGGTGCTGCCGGGCTGGGCCGCGTCGCTGCCCGCGATCGAGGCGCGAACGGGGGCGGCGGACGCCTCGGCGCTCTACGCCCTGAGCCTGGAGGGGGTGCGGCTCGTGCGCGCCTGGATCGGGCGCCACGCCGTCGCCTGCGACCCCGTGGACGGCGCCGTCGAGGCGGTCCGGGTCGGCGACCCGGCGGCGTTCGCCGCCTGGGCCGACGAAAGCAACGCCCGCTTCGGCACCCGCCTCGCCGTCTGGGACCAAGCGCGGACGCAGGATGCCTACCAGAGCCCCCGCTACAAGGCCGCCCTGTTTGACCCTGACGCCTTCCACCTCGACCCGCTCGCCTACCTGCGCGGGCTCGCCGATGCCGCCGAGGCGGACGGAGCCGCGATCTACGAAGCAACCCCCGCCCTCGCCGTCAAGCGACGGGGCGGCGGTTTTTACATCACGGTGCCGGGGGGTGAGGTGCGGGCGCGGCGGGTCGTCCTCGCCGTCGGCGCGGACGGGCGGGGGCTCTGCCGCCGCCTCGACCGGGCGATCCTGCCCCTCCTCACCGGCATCGTCGTCACCGAACCACTGGGCGAGCGCCTGCGCGACGCGATCCGGGCCGACTGCGCCGTCGTCGACGACCGTTTCGTCACCGGCTACTACCGCCCGCTGCCGGAAGGGCGCCTGCTCTGGGGCGGGGGACTCGCCATGCGGGCCGGCGCGGACGCCCTGCGCCGGCGGCTGCTCGCCGATCTGGCGGGGGTCTACCCGCAACTGGGCCGTCCCGCCGCGACCCACGCCTGGACGGGGCGCATGGCCTTCACCCGCCACAGGATGCCCCTCGTGCGCGAACTGGCGCCGGACCTGTGGGCGCTCGACGGGTTCGGCGGGCACGGGCTCAACACGACGGCGATCGCGGGCGAGGTGCTGGCGCGGCACCTGACCGGGGGCGACGACGCGGTGCGCCTGTTCGACCCCTTCGACGCCGTGACGACGGGGGGACCGCTTGGCCCCCTCGCGGCGCGGGGGCTGGTCTGGGGGCAAAGCCTCAAGGACGCTTGGCGGATGCGGGGGTGACGACGCGCCCGAGGAACGAAGGCGGAACCTCGAGGCCGTCTCGCCCGCTTTGGCAGGGAAACGTCCGCCCGGGAGGATGGCTCATGAGCGAAGCCGCACTGGAAGACCTGCGCGAGGAGGCGAAGGGCTGCACGCGCTGCCCGCTCTACGGCCCCGCGACCCAGACCGTGTTCGGCGAGGGGCCGGTGGCGGCGCGGCTCATGCTGATCGGCGAGGCGCCGGGCGACCAGGAGGACAGGAAGGGGCGGCCGTTCGTCGGGCCGGCGGGGCAGCTTTTGGAGAACGCCCTCGCCGAGGTCGGCATCGCGCGCGGGGACGCCTACCTCACCAACGCGGTCAAGCACTTCAAGTTCGAGATGAAGGGGCGGCGGCGCATCCACCAGAAGCCCGATCCCGCCGAGATGAAGGCCTGCCACGTCTGGCTGGAGCGGGAGATCGACCTCGTCGACCCCGACCTCATCGTGGCGATGGGGGCGACGGCGGCCAGGGCGGTGTTCAACAGGGTGGTGACGATCGGCAAGACCAGGGGCCGGCTGCACGAGGTGGCCGATGGGCGCAAAGCCTTCGTCACCGTCCACCCCTCGTACCTGCTGCGCCTGCCGGACGAGGCGGCGAAGGCGGTGGAGTACGCCCGCTTCCTCGACGAGTTGCGGCAAGTTCGGGCCTTTCTGGAGGACGGCGTCGTGCCGGAAAGGGCGGCGCAGACGACGCTCCTTTGAAGCCTTTCGCCACCCTCCTCGACCGCCTCCTCTACACGCCGCAGCGGGGCGTCAAGCTCCGGCTGATGGAGGACTACCTCCGCACCACGCCGGACCCCGATCGGGGCTGGGGCCTCGCGGCGCTGACGGGCTCCCTCGCCTTCAGGAACGCGAAACCGACCCTCATCCGCGACTTGGTCGGCACCCGCGTCGACCCGGTCCTGTTCGCGTGGTCGCACGACTTCGTCGGCGACTTGGCCGAGGCTGCGGCCCTCGTCTGGCCCGAGCGGCCCACCAACCGCGACTGGCCCCGCCTCGTCGAGGTGGTGACGACGCTGGACACGCTCCCCAAGCGCGACCTGCCGGACGAGGTCGCGGCGTGGCTCGACGCGCTCGACGCCGACGGCCGCTGGGCGCTGCTCAAGCTCATCACGGGCTCGCTTCGGGTCGGCGCCTCGGCACGGCTCGCCAAGTCCGCCGTCGCCGCCCTCGGACCCGTGCCGGTCGAGGCGGTCGAGGAGGCGTGGCACGGGCTGTCGCCCCCCTACGCGCCCCTGTTCGCGTGGCTGGAGGGCAAGGCGCCCCAACCCGACCATTCGGCCGCCCCGGTCTTCCGCCCCCTCATGCTGGCGCACGCCCTGGAGGACGAGGACCGGGCGAAGCTCGACCCCGACGCCTACGCCGCCGAGTGGAAGTGGGACGGGATCCGGGTGCAGATAGCCTCCCAGGGCGGGGAGGTGCGCCTGTTCTCGCGCACGGGCGACGACATCTCGCCGGTCTTTCCCGACATCAGGGAGGCGGTCAACTTCGAGGGCGTCGTCGACGGCGAACTCCTGGTGCGCCACGAGGGCACGGGCCTCGGCAGCTTCAACGACCTCCAGCAGCGCCTCGGCCGCAAGGCGGTGACGCCAAAGACGATGGCCGCCTACCCCGCCTTCGTCCACCTCTACGACATCCTCTATGATGGGATGGAGGACGTGCGCCCCCTTCCCTACCCCGAGCGCCGCGCCCGGCTGGAGGCCCTGTTCCGCCGCCACCGCCCGCCGCGCATGGACCTGCCGCCGCCCGTGCCCTTCGAGGGGCTGGCGGAACTGGACGCCCTGCGCCTCTCCTGCGAGGGCACCGAGCGCGAGGGGGTGATGCTCAAGCGGAAAGACAGCCCCTATACGGCCGGACGGCCCAAGGGGCCGTGGTTCAAGTGGAAGCGTGACCCCCGCCGCCTCGACTGCGTCGTGATGTACGCGCAACGGGGGCACGGCAAGCGCTCCTCCTTCTACTCCGACTACACCTTCGGCGTCTGGCGCGGGAACGAACTGGTCCCGGTCGGCAAGGCCTATTCCGGCTTCACCGACGAGGAACTCGGCCGCCTCGACCGCTGGATCCGCGACCACACGGTCAAGCGCTACGGCCCCGTCCGCGAGGTATCCCCCGGCCTCGTCCTCGAAATCGCCTTCGACGCCGCCCACCGCTCGACCCGCCACAAGTCCGGCCTCGCCATGCGCTTCCCCCGCGTCGCCCGCATCCGCTGGGACAAGCCCTTCGAGGAGGCCGACCGGATCGAGACGCTGGAGCGGATGGTCGAGGGGGAGCGAACATCCGACGTCGGATAAATCACGCCCCGCGCCGGCGGACGCGAAGCGTAATCTTAACCTACCCCGCGATGTCGACGACGACGCGCCCCCGCACCCGCCCTTCCAGAAGGTCGCGGGCCGCGCCCTCGACCTCGGAGAGGCCGACCGTGCGGGTCGCGGCGGCGAGCTTGGTGGGGTCGAGGTCCCGGGCGAGGCGGCGCCACGCCTCCTGGCGGCGTTCGAGGGGGGCATAGACGCTGTCGATGCCGGCGAGGGTGACGCCGCGCAGGATGAAGGGGGCGACGTTGGCCGGCAGGTTCATGCCGCCCGCGAGGCCGCAGGCGGCGACGGCGCCGCCGCGCTTGGTCGCCGCGAGGAGGTTGGCGAGGACGTGGCTCCCGACGGCGTCGATCCCGCCGGCCCAGCGTTCCTTGGCGAGCGGCTTGCCGGGGACGTCGTATTCCCCGCGCGGGACGATCCCGGCGGCGCCGAGGTCGCGCAGATAGGGCTCTTCCTGGGGTCTGCCGGTGAGCGCGTGGGGCTCGAAGCCCCTCTTGGCCAGCAGCATGAGGGCGACGCTGCCGACGCCGCCCGTGGCGCCCGTGACGAGGACCGGGCCGGCGGCGGGTGTGAGGCCCAGTTCCTCGAGTCGCAGGAGGCAGAGCATCGCCGTGTAGCCGGCCGTGCCGATCGCCATCGCCTGCTCGGGCGTGAAGGCTTCGGGCAGGCGGACGAGCCAGCCGCCCGGCACCCTGGCCACCGCCGCGTAGCCGCCGTGGCGCGTCTCGCCCAGGCCCCAGCCGTTGAGGACGACGGCGTCGCCGGGCTTGAACCCGTCATGCGCGCTCGTCCGCACCGTACCGGCGAAGTCGATGCCGGGAACGAGCGGGAACGAGCGGATGATCGGCGCCTTGCCGGTAAGGGCGAGCGCGTCCTTGTAGTTCAAGGTGGAATGGCTGACCTCGACGGTGACGTCGCCTTCGGGCAGGTCACTCTCCTCGATCCCGCCCGGCCGCGCCGCCGTCCCGCCGTCGGCGCCGCGATCGACGATGAGCGCCCTGATCATCCGTGGCCTCCCTTTTCACAAAACGCGAAGGGTCCGGCACGCTCGGCGCCGGACCCTTCGCTCGTGCGTCGCGTTGAGAGCAGCGTCAGTGCGCGCGGGCGGGCCTCGACCCCGCGGGCCCGCCGCCCGTCAGCATGGAGACGGCGACCGTCGCGTCGATCGTCACGGTCCCGGCACGCTCCGTGCGCGCCGCGGGCAGCGCCTTCGCCTCGACCGGCAGGTCGCCGTCGTAGAGCATCTTCTTGAGCAGGGTGCGGGCGCGGTTGACGCGGCTCTTCACCGTGCCGACCTCGCAGCCGCAGATCTCGGCGATCTGCTCGTAGCGCATCCCGTGGACGCCGACGAGGACCAGCACTTCCCGGTGCGCGCCGCTGAGCCGCGCGAAGGCGCGCTTGAAGGCGGCGACCTCGAGCCCCGTCTCCTGGGTCGCGGGCGTCCACCACTTGCGCTCCAGGTCGTCGTCCTGGACCTCGGACTTCACGTGCTTGCGCGTGATCAGGCTGCGGAAGCGGTTGCGCAGGATCGTGAACATCCAGGCCTTCAGGTTGGTCCCCGGCGTGAACTGCGACTGGGCCTGGAGGGCGTTGACGATCGTGTCCTGGACGAGGTCGTCGGCCAGATGGATGTCGCCCCCCGTCAAGCTGCGCGCGAAGGCCCTAAGCTGCGGCACAAGCTCAGAAACATCCTCACGGAAAATACCCATCGTCGTCCCTGCTTCATGTGCTGTCAGGATACCGGTTAACCCGATTAACGGGCCAAGGTTCCCAAGGTTCCCAAAGCCGTGCGAAAGAAATCATACGGCCTTCGGATCGCCATCATGGGTAGCACCGGCCCCGCCGCCAAGCAAGGTCGGCCGGGCGCAAACCCGTCTTCACGCCTTCTTCATTTCCACCGGAACGAGCGGGAACGTCACGACGAGGCGGGTACCCCCCTCGGTTTCGGCCGCAAGGTCGCCCTGGATCTGCTTGGCGAACATCCGGATCAAGGTGAGCCCCATCCCCGCCCCGCCGCCCGTCCCGCCGATCCCGTCGTCGGTGATGGTCAAGCGCCCCTTGCCCATCTCGCCCTCAAGCCGGACGAGGATCCGCCCCTCCCGCCCGCCCGGAAAGGCGTGGCGGTAGGCGTTGCTGACGGCCTCCACGAGCAGGAGGGTGAGCGAGATCGCCTGATCGACCGTGACGTGCAGGGGTTCGGCCTCGACGACGAGGCGGATGGGATCCTCTTCCTCGGCCCCGCCCGCGTCCTCCAGCATCGCGCAAAGTTCGCCGACGAAGCCGCCGAACTCCAGCCAGCGCACCTCGTCGTGGGCGTAGAGGCTGCGGTGGACGAGGGCCAGCGCCCGGATCCGGGTCTGCGCGTCGCTCAGGACCTCGCGGGCCTCGTCCGAGACGGCGCGCCGGGCGCGCAGGTTGAGGAGGCTGGTGACGATCTGCAGGTTGTTCTTGACCCTGTGGTGGACCTCGCGCACGAGGCCCTCCTTCTGCTCGATCGTCGCCTTCAGCTGGTCCTCCCGGCTCTGGATCCGGTCGGCCATGCGGTTGAAGGTGGCGGCGAGGTCGTGCAGTTCGGTGGGGGCGCCCAGGATCCGCAGCCGGGTTCCGGTCTTGCCCCGGCTCTGCGCGCGGGCGGCGGCGGCGAGCGAGCGGACGTGCCGGTTGACGAGGTAGTCGCTGGCGATCCAGATCGCCACCACGGCGAGCGCCAGCATCAGGGTCGGCGCGAAGATGCCGATGATCAGCTCGCGCTGCAGCCAGCTCCAGCGCCCGGCCTGGGGCACGCCGCCGACGACGAAGAGCCGCCCGCCGGCCATCGGATCGGCGAGGTAGCTGCGGCGCACGCCGTCGCGGCCGGCCGCCTCCAGGGGCTGGCGGGGGTCGTCCATGAGGCCCGCCAGGGCCGGGGCCGCCGGCAGTTGCGCCACGAGGGCCGAGGTGCCTTCGATCGGCTGGCCGTTGCGGTCGACGATGTGGATGACCGCGTCCTTCGGCAGGTCGAGCCGCCGGAAGGAGGTGGCGAAGGCGTCGAGGTTGATGCTGGCGGAAAGCGCGCCCTCGAAGGCGCCGCCCGCGCGGATGGCGTGCGCCACGACGATGATCGGGTCGGAACGGACCGGGCTCTGCAAAAGGCCGCTGACCGCGAAGGGCACCCCGGCGCGAAGCGCGTGGAAGTAGGGGCGGTCGGCGATCGAGACCTCCCGAAGGCCGGGGTCGGTCGCGCAGACGGCCTGCCCCTCGGCGTTGGTGAGCAGGAAGGCGTGGTAGATGGACTCCCCCGTGACCATCGGCGACAGGGCGGCGTCGCAATCGGCGCCGGACGCGACGAGCGCGCCCGCGGTCCTGGAAAGGAAATCCTCGGCGCGGGCGAAGAAGTCGTCCTCGTAGGCCGAGATCACCGCGATCATGCGGCCGAGCAGTTCGGTCCGCTGCTGCCCCTCGGCCTGCCAAGCGTCGTAGGCCTGCCACGTCGAGTAGAGCATGGGCGGGATCAGGACGATGCCCAGGATGAGCGCCATCCTGGCTTGGAGGCTGTCGAACCGGCCCCTGAGGGAGCCCCTCGTTCCGCCGTTCTCGGGCATGGCGGGCCGCTAGGCGGGCGCGCGGCGGGTGGCGAGCGCCTGCGCGATCGAGACGTTCAGGGTCTCGGGGTCGAAGGGCTTGGTGAGGAGGAAGGCCGGCTCCGGGCGCTCGCCCGTGAGGAGGCGCTCGGGAAAGGCGGTGATGAAGATGACGGGCGCGTCGTGCTCCTCCAGGATCTCGCGCACGGCGTCGATGCCCGAACTGTCGTCGGCGAGTTGGATGTCGGCGAGGACGAGGCCCGGCGGGTCGGCCCTGGCGAGCGCCAAGGCATCGGCGCGGGTCGCGGCGGTGCCGGTGACGCGGTGGCCGTTGCGCTCGACGGCGGCCGCGATGTCGAGGGCGATGATCGGCTCGTCCTCGATGATGAGCACGTCGGTCGGCGGCTGGCGGCGCAACTCGCCGCGGCCGGACGCGAGCAGCCTTTGCACCTCGTCGACCTCCAGCCCCAGCACCTCGGCCACCTGGGGCGGGCGCAGGCCCTCCAGCGCGCTGAGGACGAGCGCGTGGCGGCTGAGGCCGTCGATATGGCTCACCCTGGAGGCGACGATGCCGTCGTTGGCGAGCGTGCCCTCGCCTCCGCCCCCGGAGTCCGCCCGCCAGCTTCGATAGAGGGCGCGGTAGAGCGAGAGGCGCAGTTTCGCCGCGTCGAACGCGGCCCGGCCCGCGAGCAGGGCCTCCAGGGTCCGGCGCACGGCAGCGTCCCCACCGACCTGATCGCCGGCGATAGCGCGGGCGTAACGGCGCAGGTAGGGAAGCTCCTCGATGATCTCCTGCGTCAGCGGCTTTCGCATCGTCTTCCCCTGCCAAGCTCCCGAAGCCTGCGCGCCGGATGCAAGTCCATCACTCGTCGGTCGTATCCTTGTCGTCGAACTGGTCAAGAAGGCTCTGGATGTCCGCCGGCAGGGGCTCGCCCAGGACGGGGTCGTAGACCTTGTGCAACTGACGATTGAGCCAACGGTCGAACGCGGCGTCCTCGGACTTCTTCATGCCCTCTTCATCCGGCCTTTTCGCTGGTCGCCGCTGGTCTCGGTCGGGTGGCTCGACGGTCATCACATCCAGGGCCTGAACGACAGGGGTACCGGCGACGTTGCGAGGACGAACGCGAAAGAAAGCCGTGGGTTCCGCCTCGCACGCGAACGGCGCTTCATCCAGGTACGCCAGAACCATGTTTCGTGGATGCGCCATTCGCTCTTTCCCCACCTCGTCGAACGATCGAACATGCGCGCACCACGGGCGTGGGGCGCCGGCTCCAAGGCTCCCCTGTCTTGCAAGGCTCCCCTGTCTTGCAAGGGAAAATGATCGGCGTAACGCCCGGCGACCCCTGTCGTTCCGGCGCTGTGGGCCCGTTGCCGCCAACGGCCGCTGGCAGGAAAGGGGTCGCCCGTGCTAGGAAAGAGGCAACGGGTCACAACAAAGAAAACCCCGCCTTTCGAGGGCGGGGCTAGCTTGATCGGGTTAGAGAAGCCTTCTGAAAACGGGTGCCGCCGCCGGCGGTTCCTGAACGTTTCGCTTTTTTCGAGACGCCCCTAATCCCGCCGACTGGTTCTTCCCTGGGGAAAACGCCCGCCGCGTTGCCACCTCTTGGCTATCTATCCTACCGTTTCGCAACCCTAGGCTGCATTCCGTGGCCAAGTTGCGGTCGAAATCCCGCCCGCTCTTGGCAGCACGGGCCGTGCTGCCTTAAACCTGTTGCGAACAAAGGGGGTGGAAAGGCCATGCGCATCCTCGTCGTCGAGGACGACGCGCTCATCGCGCTCGACGTGGAAACGATGCTGAGCGGCATGGGTCACAGCGTGCTGGGCATCGCCGCGACGTCGGCCGACGCCCGGACCATGCTCGATCGGGCGACGCCCGACCTCGTCCTCCTCGACATCAACCTCGGCCACGGCCCCGACTTCGATCTGGCCCGCCTCCTGCACGGCCTCGCGGTCCCCTTCGTCTTCACGAGCGGCTACGCGGTGGCCGACACTCTGCCGGACGGGCTGCGCGGGGTGCCTTGCCTCGACAAGCCCTTCAGCCACGAGGCGCTCGCCCGCCTGCTCGAACCCGCGCGTTGAAGCCGGGCCTCTCCCGGCCGCCCGTGGGTCTTCGGGAACGACTCAGGCCCGCCGTCCCACGGCGCGCGGTCCGAACGCCAGCCACAGCAGGAGCCCGACGAGGGGCACGCAGACGACGGCGACCCAGAGCAGACGCCGCCAGAGCGGCAGGTTGCTGGCAAGGGTGCTGATGATGGCCCAGACGTTGGCGATGAACAGGAGCAGCAGGATCAGGCCGAGGACGGGCATGGCATTCGATCGCGGCAGGCACCCGACGGCGCCGCGCCGCCCCGAGGGTACCTGAACAGGGCTGCGGGGGGCATGCCGTCCAAACGCCGCCCAAGGGAGCACGCCCAAGTCATTCGACGCTCCTACAGGGTCAAGAGTCCCTAGAGCCGGCCCGCGTGCAAAAGGTCCGGCGCTTCGCAACCCTCGACGTCGTCCAATCCTACTAAAGTCGGTCGGGCACGCGGGTTCCCGGTCGAGAAGCGCGTCCCACGGGCTTGAGAGCGTGTTTGAGAAGGGCTGCACGTTTTAGGGCCATCGCCTGAGGGGGATGGCGGTGGCAGCGGTGGGGATCAGGCTCTGGGCGGGGGAGGCGGGCGGCCCGTGGTCGCGGGCGAAGCGGCGGTTCTTGACCGGCCGGGCGAAGGTTCGTTCCACAACCCGACGGCGGCGGACGGCCTCGAAGCCCTCGGCGCCGGGGCGGCGTTCGACGACCTCCGGCACGGTGGGGGCCTTCCTCTGGGCCCAGGACACCGGCCGTCCGGCACGGCCGGCATCGGCAAGGGCGTGGGCCACGCAGGGGTGGTGCCGGCGCGGGGCCTCGAGCCCCAGCCCCGCCCCGTCCCGGTCCTGAAGGCTGGCGGGGTGGACCTTGACCGTGAGCAGGCGGCCATCGGTGTCGGTCGGGATGATGAAGGGCGTTGCCTTTCATCTTGCGGCCCTTGATCTTCTTGCCTGCGTCATGGCCCTTGGCACCCCCTTTTGCCCGGCGGCCCCGATCGACGGGCCGTCGAGGATCGCGGCCGCGGGGCTGGCCCCGCGCCCGACCCGCCCGCGGTCGGGCATGACCGGGGCATGTTCCAGTCCCCCTCGCGCCGCCAGCGGCGCCGACAGGCGTAGACCGTCTGCCAAGGGGGGAGGTCATGCGGCGGCCGCCGCCACGCCATCCCGGCGCGCAAGAAGTGGAAAAGGGGCGTTGACCAGCCCGCGCGCCGGCGCCTTGCGCGGTCGCCCGCCAAGGCAGGCCCCGGGGATCAGGTGGGCTAGGAGCCCCCGCTGCCCCTCTGTCAGGCCGGTCGCGCCAGCCCGCCGGCCCTGCTTTCCGCGCGCCTTCGACCCAGCCTCATGGAGCAGGCCCA
>JAGRGG010000113.1 GCA_020445645.1 Geminicoccaceae bacterium
GGTCTCGCCCAGGGCGGCGCGGGCGAGGCCCAGGTTGCCCAGCGCTCTGCCCTCGCCCCGCCTGTCGCCGAGCCCGCGGCAGGCGTCCCGCATCGCCTCCAGCCACGCGATCGGCGCCCGCGCGTGCAGGCGAAGCGCGATGACGTGGACGCCGGCGTTCGGGTAGTCCCGCGCGAGGCGGGCGGCATCGTCGTCCGCCCCCGCCCGCGCCGCCGCCCAGGCTTGGCCCGCCTCGACGTTCGCCCGCTCCAGGTCGAACAGGCGCAGGCCCGCGAGGGTGTGCCCCTTGCCTTGCAGGTAGAGGGTGTTGCAGCGCGCCAGCACCGCTTGGTAGTGCGCCGCGTGGCGCCGCCCGGCCTTCTCGCGCGCCGCGTCGTCCAGCCCCTCCCGCGCGAGGTCGCGCAGCAGGTCGTGGAGGCGGAAGCGCGGGGGCGCGTCGGCCGCCGCGTCCGCCGCCTTCACCTCCTGGATCAGGCTGCGGCGCACGAACTGGCCGAGGGCGCGCCCGGCCTTGGCCGCGTCCATCCCGAGCACCGCCGCCGCCGCCTCGGCGTCGAAGCCGGTCGGGAACGCGCCGAGCAGGGGCCACCGCGGGGCGAGGTCGGGCAACGTTGCCTTGAGCCGGTCGAGGCTGAGAGCGAGGGCGGCGCGCACGGCGAGCTTCGGGCGTTCGATCTCCTCCGCGCTCTCGTCCAGCCGCCTGAGCCGCGCCCCCTCGGCCTTCAGTTCGTCCACGTAGGCGGCAACATGGTGGGGCGTCTCGTCGAGGTAGCTGCGCGCGAGCCGAAGGGCGAGCGGCAGGTCGGCGCAGGCGTCGGCGAGCGCGTCGAGCGGCGCCGATACCGGCAGGCGCTTCGCCAGGAAGGCGACGGCCTCGGCGCGGGGCAGCACGTCGAGCCGCACGCAGGGGCCGGCCACGCTCAGGCGGGTGCGGGACGTGACGATCGCCCCGGCGGGCGGGTCGGGGAGCAGCCCCTCGACTTGGCCCGTATTCTCGGCGTCGTCGAACACGACGAGGAAGCGCCGCCCGGCCAGCGTGCGCCGGTAGAGGGCTTCGAGCCCCGCTCCGTCCTCCGGCAGCTTCGCCTCCGCCCCCAGCATCCCCCGTAGCACCGCTTCCATGACCCCGGCCCGCGACAGCGGCGCCGTCGTGCCCCGCAGGTCGACCGACAGCCCCCCGTCCGGAAAGTCGTCCCGCAGTTGCGCCGCCGCCGCCCGCGCCAACTGCGTCTTGCCCACGCCTCCCATTCCCGACACGGCCGCGCAAACCGCCGCCGCCCCGCCGCCCTTCAAGGCGGCGACGATCGCCTCCACGTCCGCCTCCCGCCCCGTGAAGTCCCCCTCCGGCGCCGGAACGACGAAGGGCAGGGGCGGCGGGTCGTCCGCGCGCCGGCGCAGGCGGTCGATCGCCGCCCGCAGCCGCCGCTCGATCCCGGCCGCGTCCAGCCCCGCCGTTTCCTCGCCGAGGGATTGCAGCAGACCCTCCAGGGTCGACAGGGGCATCCCCTTCTCGCTGCCCACCCGTTCGAGCACCTCCCGCACCAGCCCCTTCGTCTCGTCCTGCCCGGCCAGCAGGTCAGCCTGCCCGGCCTTCAACGTCTCCTGGCCCTCCTTGAGGTCGGTCAGCCGATCCAGGGTCGCGCGGTGGAGGTGCGGCAGGATCTCGGCCAGCAGGTCCGGGTTCGCGGGCAGGGCCGCGTAGAAGCAGACGAGGAACTTCTCGATCAGCGGCCCCGTATCGACGGCGTCCGACTCGCTCAGCCCGCCCTTCGCCAGCACCGCGTCGGCCGCCCGCTTCGCGTTCAGGTCGAGCGCCACGAACGCCGCGTCGTCGAGCCCGTGCCGCTTGAGCATCGCCTCGGTACTCAGCCGGGCGCTCTCGACATGGTTCTTCCGCTCCGGCCGCCGCGCCGCCTCCGCCGCCAGCACCGCCTCGATGCACCCGCAAAGCTCCCGCGCCCGCTCGCGCCGCTTGGTGTCGCGGCGGTCGAAGAAGGCGTCTAGCAGCTTGTCGAGCGGGAAGGTGATGCCGGCCAGGAACGCCACCTGCCCCGGCCCGCCGAGCAGCGCCGCCACCCCCAGCGTCGCGCAGGTGATCCAAGGCCGTGCCCCGCCCATCATCGCCCCGCTCCCCACCGTTCTACGCGAATGGTCCTAACAAACCGTAAAACCCGAGAGCGGGCAAGGCGCCCGGCGCCGTCCGGGCCGGACGCTTCGCGCGCGGCCCCGCCTATGCTATCATGCCCGGCCGCAACCCTCCGCCGGAGCCGCCGCCGACGACATGAACCCCTTGATACGAAAATTACCGAACGAACCCGAGAGCGGGAATTCTGCCCTTAGCCCAATAGTTTGCGCCCGTCCGGGCCAGGCGCGGAATCCAATCCATGCCAAGGGCGCGTCCGCTTCCCGAACGCGCGACGCCGCGCGGCCCGTCCGGTCGCACCTCTGAAAGAACTTTCCGATCGGCGGAGTCCCGCGCCGGGAACGAAAAATGCGAAACGAACCCAAGAAGTGAAAATTAACTTTTTATATCAGTAAGTTAAAGATCATCAGCCCGCCCGCAGCACGCCCTCGCGCAGGATCTCCCGGTGCGCGTCCGGATACCCGTCCGCCGTCCGCTCCAGGTGCGGCGCCAAGTGCCGGTGGAGGTCCGGCAGCCTGTGGAAGGGCACCCCCGGCATCGCGTGGTGCTCGGCGTGAAAGCCCATGTTCCAGGTGAGGAAGCGGACGGCGCTTCCGGCGAGCGTCGTGCGCGTGTTCTTCAGCATGTCGGGGCCGAAGGGGCAGGCGGCGTGCTCGGCGAGCAGGCAGGCGCGCAGGAACGGCTGGCCGAGGAGCGCCGGGACGACCCAGTAGGCGAGGGGGGCCGTGCTGCCGGCGGCGATGGCGAGGGCGGCGACGAGGGCGTAGCCGATAAGGAAGCGCCGCGCCTCCCGGACGACGCCCGGCCACGCGGCCGGCTCGACGAAGGGGTAGCGGGCGCCGCCCCCGGCCGCGTGCAGGAGAACCCGGATCTCGGCCAGCCAGTAGGGCAGGCCGGTCAGGTGGAAGAGGTAGTCCTTGAGGGTCTCAGGCCTGGGCGACGCCAGCTCCGGGTCGCGCGCCGGATCCTGCGTGTGACGGTGGTGCGCCATGTGGAAGGCGTGGAAGTAGCGGGGCGGCAGGAGGAGGAGGAAGCCGCAGGCGTTGGCGACGAGGACGTTCAGCCGCCGCGTCTCGAACGCCGTGTGGTGGATCGTCTCGTGCAGGGGCGCGAACAGGAAGGCGAGGCCGATCCCGTGGACGAGCATGGCGGGCAGGAGGAGGAACGGCGGCGCCAGCGCGATCCCCGTCCCCGTCGTCCCGAGCAAGCCCAGGTGGGCGAGGAGGCGGACCAGCCCCGCCCGGTCGCTGCGGGCGAGGAGCACCCCCCGCTCCGCCCGATCAAGCCGGCGCAGAACCGCGCGGTGGTCCATCCTGGATCTCCCTTGGCCGCAGCACCGCGTCCCCCACGAGCAGGGGGGCCTCCCGCTTCAGCGCCTCCAGGCGGAGAAGGGCGAGACCGTTCCTGCCTTGGTGCGAGCGCATCTCGCCGACCGCGCGCCCGTCCTGGGTGACGGCGGCGCCGGGCGGCGGCGGCGCGCCCTCGATGGCGACCGGCACGAGCCGCCGCTTCAGGAGCCCCCGGTACTTGGTCCTCGCCGTCAGCTCCTGCCCGACGTAGCAGCCCTTGTTGAAGTCGACCCCGTTCAGCCGCTCGAGGCCGATCTCCAAGGGCAAAGAACGTTCCGGGATCAGGTCGTGCCCCGCCTCCGGCACGCCGAGCGCCAGACGATGGACGTGGTAGGCGGAGGGATCGGCCCGCGTGAAGCCGGCCGCCGCCAACCCGGCCGCGAGGCCGTCGGCGGGGCCGACGATCCGGTGGCCGAGCCGGGGGTCGCGCGGGTCGAGGGCGGCGCGAAGACCTTCCGGGACCACGGCCCCGTCCTTCCAGACGCCCCCCCAGGCGGCTGCGACGGCGAAATCCGTCCGGGGCTCGATCGCCGCCTTCGCTCGCAGGCGGTAGAGCGCGAGGCGGCGGACGAGGTCGTCCAGCCGCGCCGCCTCCGTATCGAGCAGGACCGCGTCGTCCCCGTCCGCGAAGAGGATGAAGTCGAAGAGGTAGCGCCCCTGCGGCGTCAGCAGCATGGCGTAGAGGGCGCGGTCGGGTGCGAGGCGCCCGACGTCGTTGGTGACGAGCCCCTGGAGGAGACCCCGCGCATCGGGGCCTGCAAGGCGCAGCACGGCACGCTCGTTAAGGAGGCTGAAACGTGGCATAGAGGGGTTCATGACGGCGAAGGTGGCAGGCTCCCTTGGCGCTTGCAAGGCCCTCTGGAGCGGCGGACGCCTTGAACCGTTCCAGGGTCGCGGCAAGGGAGAGGAACGCTGTCCAGGCTCGTCGTCGTCTCGAACCGGGTGACGCAGATCACCGCGAAGAAGGCCGCCTCGGCCGGAGGGCTCGCCGTCGGCCTCCACGCCGCCCTGAAGGACAAGGGCGGCATCTGGTTCGGCTGGAGCGGCGACATCGCGGAGTCCGGCGCCGAGAAGCCGCGCCTTCAGCGTTCGGGCAACGTCACCTACGCCCTCGTCGACCTGGGCCGGGAGGAGTACGAGGGCTACTACGAAGGCTTCGCCAACCGTTCCCTGTGGCCGCTCTTCCACTACCGCGTCGACCTCGCCAGCTTCGAGCACGACTGGTACGACGCCTACCGCGCGGTCAACCGCCGCTTCGCCCGCCTCCTGATGCCGCTCCTGAAGCCGGACGACACCGTCTGGGTCCACGACTACCACCTGATCCCGCTCGGCCGCGAGCTGCGCCGGCTGGGGTTCGAGGGCGCCGTCGGCTTCTTCCTGCACATTCCCTTCCCGGCATCCGAGATCTTCGTCAGCCTGCCCTGGGACCACGAACTCGGCCAGGATCTGTTCGCCTACGACCTCGTCGGCTTCCAGACGCCGACCGACCTGCGCCAGTTCCAAGACTACGTGCGCCACGAGTGGGGAGGGGAGATCGAGGACGATGGCACGATCCGGGTGCAAGGGCGCCGCTTCAAGGCCGGCGCCTACCCGATCGGCATCGACGTCGACGACTTCGTCGCCATGGGTCGCACCCTGGAGGCGCAGCGCGGCGCCGAGCGCCTGCGCCGCGCCCTTCTCAACGGCAACCGCAAGCTCATCATCGGCGTCGACCGCCTCGACTACTCCAAGGGCATCCTGGAGCGCCTGCGCGCCTTCGGCCAGCTCCTGGACGACTTCCCCGAGCACGAGAAGGGGGTCACGTTCATCCAGATCTCGGCGCCGAGCCGCGAGAACGTCCAGGAGTACCAGGACCTGCGGCACCAAGTCGAGACCCTGTCGGGCCACATCAACGGCATCCACAGCGAGGCCGACTGGGTGCCGCTCCACTACATCAACCGCAACCACCCGCGCAGGACGCTCGCCGGCTTCTTCCACTTCAGCCAGATCGGTCTCGTCACCCCCTTGCGCGACGGCATGAACCTGGTCGCCGAGGAGTACGTGGCGGCGCAGAACCCGGACGACCCCGGCGTCCTCGTCCTCTCGCGCTTCGCCGGCGCCGCCCCGCTGCTCGCCGACGGCGCGCTCATCGTCAACCCGCACGACACCCGCTCGACGGCGCTGGCGTTGCACCAGGGCCTCACCATGCCGCAGGCCGAACGCAAGGAGCGCTGGCGGTCGATGTTCGCCGCCATCAAGGCGAACGACATCGCCTCTTGGAGGATGAAGTTCCTTTCTGACCTGCAAAAGGGGCAGATTTCAACCTCGGAGGCGGTTATGACTTGAGGTTTGTAACTTTTTTCGCCATAGGCCTCCCGCATAGTAAAAAAACCGGAGGGAAAATGCTTCAGAGTCGTCGTGGATTCATCGGCGTCGCTGCGGCCACCGCCGCGTCGCTGGCCCTGCCAAATCCCCTCCTCGCCGCAACCGGCCCGCGGTCGCGCCTCCCTTGGCTCAGCGGGGTCTGTTCGTGGGACGTGCCAACCTTTGAAGGGTGGCGCAAGCGTCGGCTCGACCTGCTCATCACATTCACGACCTACGACAACCTTTACCAGTTCTACCGTCCTGGCCGCTCGGTTACGCTGCTTGGCAAATACCTGGACCGGCCCGAGCGGCTCGTCGTCAGCCTGCCGATGTTCCCAAGGACCGGCGGGCCGTTTCCGGCAAAGGACTCCTCGCAATGGGCCGGGATCGCCAAGGGCAATTTCGACGATTCCTGGCGCACCCAGATCAGCTACCTGCGCGGCATCACGTCCAAGAACGACATCATTTTCCGTCCCGGCTGGGAATGGGGCGGCGGCGGCTCGTTCCCCTGGGTCATCCACGATCCCGGGCAGGCCGAGAACTACAAGACGAGCTACAGGCGGTACGTAAAAATTATCAAGGAGTATTTTCCTTCATCCAAGATCGACTGGACGAGCTCCCGCGTGCCACAGGCGGATGCACACATCGACGCCTTCTATCCCGGTGGTGACGTCATCGACTACATCGGCCACCACCACTACGACCGCGATCCCGCCAGCCGCACGAAGGCCCAGTTCAACGCCAATGCCCAAGAGAAGGGCAAAGCCGGACCCGAAGGCATTCAAGCTTGGCTTGACTACTGCAAGTCCAAGCGCAAGCCGATGAGCTTGCCCGAATGGGGCTTGTGGAGCACGGACAAGGCCGGCGGCGGCGACAACCCGGCCTTCATTCAGTACATGTATAATTTTCTTAAGAAAAATCGTAACTCGATCGCCTATGAAGCTTACTTCAACATGAACGGCGTTGCGCAGCACACGCTCGGTCCTGACAGCAGCGGCAAGTATGTCAACCCAAAGGCAAGCGCAGTTTACAAAAGGCTCTTTGGCGCCTTTTGAAGCCACCGTCTCCAGACGGTGAAGAAGCCTTAGACAGACACGATTTCGGACGAGGGGCCTTGCCCCTCGTTTCTTGTCCCGCCCTAGATACGGATAATATGTGTTATGACTAATTTTTCCCCCTGATACCCCCGAAAACGCCTCGACCGGACTTCCCACGCGCTGGGGGCCGTCCCGTGCGGCCCCCAGCGCGCAAATCACCCTAGCGAAGCGTGCCGTTCAGGCGATCCGGGAAGAAGCCGAAACCGTTCGCGGCACCGCCGGCGTAGACGATGTTGAGGACCTGCTGCGGCGTGCGGGCGAACGCAAGGCCCAGGCGGCCATCGTCGTCGCGCGGGACGACGTTGACGGTACCCTCGTTGTTGAGCGGACCCTGATCCATGTCGCCCGGTCCGTCGAGCACGTCGCGGACCCCCGAGATCCTGTTGGCCATGCGCGCGACGCGCTCGCCGGCGGCGATCAGGATCGTGCGGATCTCGCCCGCGTGGTAGGCCTCAACGGCGAGGATGCTGGCGGCGGCACCGAGATAGTCCTTGTTCTGGATCAAGGGTGCGGCACCGTTGTAGGCCGTCACGCCCACGTCCTCGAACACGAACGCGCCGAGGATGAAGTTCAACTCGTTCGCAAACGGATCGAAGGTCTGCCCCTTCTTGATAAGCCCGGCGGCGACGCCCAGCGTGTTGAAGCTCTTGGACAAGTCGATCCTCGGCCGGGCCACGGCCGCACCGCCCAACGCCCTGCGCAGGAAGATGACGTGCGCCAGTTCGTCGTTGGCGATCTCCTGCGCGTACTCGCGCCAGATCGTGCTCAGGAAGTTGACCTTGCGCCCGCCCGTGACCCCGCCGAGCTTGCCGACGCCGCCAACCTGGCTGCTCGTCAGCCCGGTGCCGAAGGCGCCACGCAGGTAGTATTCGGCCTCGAGGTACTCAAGGTTGAGCGCGAAGTTGAGGATGTCGACGTCGGTGACGCCCGCCGCCTCGGCATCGGAAAGGGAGCCAAGATTGGCGGCGGCGATGCCGGCGACGGCGGCGGCGCCCGAAAGCGCGGCACCCCGCATGAAGTTGCGCCGCCCCTTGGCCAGCTTCTCGACTTCCGTGGTCGCATTGACGGTTTCCATGACCGGTGGTCCTCCCAAATCTGTTGGATGGGCCGACCATAAACTGCGGCAAATGCCACTAACAAGCCTGTAGGTGATTTAAAAAAAATAATGTTAATTGACGAAACCAAGCCGTCTTTCAAGACGTATACAGGAAGATAAGCTAATTTCAGGCAAGCTCCTGCCGCCGTTCCTCAATGGAGGATCTGGCCAAGGAACTCTTTCGTGCGCTCGTTCTGCGGGTTCGAGAAGAACGTTTCCGGGTCGGCCACTTCGACGACCTCGCCCCGGTCCATGAAGACGACGAAGTCCGCGACCTGCCGGGCGAACCCCATCTCGTGGGTGACGCAGACCATCGTCATCCCCTCTTCGGCGAGCCCGACCATCGTGTCGAGCACCTCCTTGACCATCTCGGGGTCAAGCGCCGAGGTCGGCTCGTCGAACAGCATCACCTTCGGCTTCATGCAAAGGGCGCGTGCGATGGCAACGCGCTGCTGCTGGCCGCCCGACAGCTGGCCCGGGTATTTCTGCGCCTGCTCCGGGATCCGCACCCGCTCCAGGTAGTGCATCGCCGTGGCCTCCGCGTCCTTCCTGGGGGTGTGCCGCACCCAGATCGGGGCGAGGCAGAGGTTTTCCAGGACGGTGAGGTGCGGGAACAGGTTGAAGTGCTNNACCATGCCGACCTCGCGGCGGATGGCGTCGACGTTGCGCACGTCGTTGGTCAACTCGATCCCGTCGACGACGATGCGCCCCTTCTGGTGCTCTTCCAAGCGGTTGACGCAGCGGATCATCGTCGACTTGCCGGACCCCGAAGGCCCGCAGACGACGACCCGCTGCCCCTTGTTGACCGTGAGGTTGATGGACCTCAGGACGTGGAACGCGCCGTACCATTTGTGGACGTCGGTGAGGCGGATCATGCTCGGATCGTCGGCGGTCACGGGGGTGTTGGCAGGGGTAGTCATGGCGGACGCGGCTCCTCAGCGCTTATGGCCGGTGTCGAGCTTGCGCTCGAGGTGCTGGCTGTAGCGGGACATGGCGAAGCAGAAGACCCAGTAGACGGCGGCGGCGAAGACGTAGCCCTCGATCGCAAGGCCGATCCAGTTCGGGTCGGAGAGCCCGGCCTGGACGGTGTTCAGGAAGTCGAACAGGCCGATGATGAGGACGAGCGACGTGTCCTTGAACAGGCCGATGAAGGTGTTGACGATGCCGGGGATCACGATCTTCAGCGCCTGGGGCAGGATGATCAGCCCCATGCTCTTCCAGTAGCCGAGGCCGAGCGCCGCCGCCGCCTCGTACTGGCCCTTCGGGATCGCCTGGAGGCCGCCGCGCACGACCTCGGCCATGTAGGCGGCGGAGAACAGGGAGAACCCGACGAGCGCGCGCAGCAGCTTGTCGAAGTTGACCCCTTCGGGAAGGAAGAGCGGCAGCATCACCGAGGCCATGAAGAGCACGGTGATGAGCGGCACGCCGCGCACGAGTTCGATGAAGACGACGCAGACCATACGGATCGCCGGCATGGTCGAGCGCCGCCCGAGCGCCAGGACGACGCCGAGCGGCAGGGAGGTGGTGATGCCGACGCCGGCGATGACGAGGGTGAGGAAGAGCCCCCCCCAGCGCGAAGTCTCGACGTGGGAAAGGCCGAACTTGCCGCCCAGGAACAGGACGTAGGCGACGATCGGGTAGACGACGAGGAGGCCGAGCGCGTAGGCGAGCTTGCGCTCGAAGCGCGGCAGGAACAGGGGCACCATCGCCAGGAGGAGGACGACGACGGCGGCGTCGACCCGCCAGCGCTGGCTCACGGGGTAGAAGCCGTAGACGAACTGGCCAAAACGGGCGTTGACGAACGGCCAGCAGGCCCCCGCCCCGTCGCACGAGGCCCGGTCGGTGCCGGTGAAGGTGGCGCTAAAGAAGGCCCAGTTGAGGATCGGCGGCACGATCTCCCAGAGCAGCCAAAGGGCGATCAGGGTGAGGATCGTGTTGCCGATCGACGAGAACAGGTTGCGCTTCAGCCAGCCGACGACGCCCCTTTCCGCCACCGGCGGCGGCAGGGACTCGGTCGATTGGCTCCGAACGTAGTGGGGAATGTTCGTCGCCATGCCTAGCGCTCCACCAGCGCCTTGCGCGCGTTGTACCAGTTCATGAGGAGGGACGTGGTCAGGCTCAACGTCACGTAGACCACCATCCAGACGAGGACGATCTCGATCGCCTGCCCCGTCTGGTTCAGGACCGTGCCGCCGATGGCGACGAGGTCGGGGTAGGCGATGGCGACGGCGAGCGAGCTGTTCTTCGTCAGGTTCAGGTACTGCGAGGTGAGCGGCGGGATGATGACGCGCATGGCCTGCGGGATGACGACGAGCCTGAGCGTCGGCCCGCGCTCGAGGCCGAGCGCCTCCGACGCCTCCCACTGGCCCTTGCTCACCGCCAGGATGCCCGAGCGGACGATCTCGGCGATGAAGGCGGCGGTGTAGAGAGAGAGGCCCAGGAGAAGGGCGACCAGTTCCGGCACGACGTTGACGCCGCCCCTGAGGGCAAAGCGCGTCTCTTCCGCGTACTCGAAGGTGAGCGGTGCCCCTTGGACCAGAAAGGCCAGGATCGGCAGGCCGACGACGAGGCAGGCGCCGACGATGACGCTGGGGAAAGGCCGCCCCGTCCGCTCCAGCCGCGTCTTCGCCCAGCGGCCAAGCGCCCAGGCGGCGATGATGCCCAGCACGAGCGCCACGAGGATCGGGATCCCCGCCCCCTCCCCCAGCACCGGCTTCGGCAGGGTGAGGCCACGGTTGTTGAGGAAGATCACGTCGAACAGGGTCAGGGAGTTGGCCGGACGCGGGAGCGGGCTGAGGACGGCCGTGTACCAGAACAGGAGCTGAAGGAGGAGCGGGATGTTGCGCAGGGTCTCGACGTAGACGGTGGCGAGCTTGGCCACGAGCCAGTTGTTGGACAGGCGCAGGATGCCCATGACGAAGCCGATGACCGTGGCGAAGACGATGCCGAGCCCGGCGACGAGAAGGGTGTTCAGAAAGCCGACGAGGAGGGCGTCACCGTAGGTGGAGGTCGCGGAATAGGGGATGAGGGCGAAGCCGACGTCGAACCCGGCCGTGTTGTTGACGAAGTTGAAGCCCGACGCGATGTGCAGCCGGGCCAGGTTCTCGCGGGTGTTCTCGACGATGTACCAAATGAAGACGAGGAGCCCCAGGACCACGGCGACCTGGGCCGCGAGGCCGCGCCAGAAAGGGTCGGCCCAGACGGGGGCCTTGGGCGCTTCCTTGGCGGACAGTGCGGGTTGGGGAACGGACTCGTTGAGCCGGTCCAGAGCCATTTTTTGCTTCCTTCCCTGAACCCCGACGACGCGGCCGGGCCGGGCGGATCCCCGGCCGGGCCGCTCCTTCCGACGCGCTCTAGCGGATCGGCGGGGCGTAGAGTATGCCGCCGTTCGTCCACAAGGCGTTGAGGCCGCGCTCGATCTTGAGCGGCGAGCCCTGACCTACGTTGCGCTCGAACACTTCGCCGTAGTTGCCGACCGCCTTGATGGCGTTCACGGCCCAGTCGGCATCGAGCTTCAGGTACTCGCCCATCGTGTCCTCGGTACCGAGCAGCCGCTTGACGTTCGGGTTGTCGGAAGAGCCCTTCATCTCCTCGACGTTCTCGCTCGTGACGCCGAGTTCCTCCGCCGTGATGAGCGCGTTGACCGTCCAGCGGCCGACGTTCTCCCACTCGTCGTCGCCCTGACGCACGGCGGGGCCGAGCGGCTCCTTCGAGATGATCTCGGGCAGGACCACGTAGTCGTCCGGGGTCGGCATGCCCAGACGGTTCGAGTAGAGCCCGCTCGCGTCGGTCGTGAACACGTCGCAGCGGCCCTGCTCGAAGGCGACCCGGATCTCGTCGTCGTTCTCGAAGACGACGGGGGTGAACTTCATCCCGTTGCCGCGGAAGTAGTCGGAGAGGTTCAGTTCGGTCGTGGTGCCGGGCTGCACGCACACGGCGGCGCCGTCGAGTTCCTTGGCGCTCGTCACCTCGAGCTTCTTCGGCACCATGAAGCCCTGGCCGTCGTAGTAGGTGACGTTGGTGAAGTTGAGGCCGAGCGCCGTGTCGCGCTGGAGGCTCCAAGTGGTGTTGCGCGACAGGATGTCGACCTCGCCCGACTGCAGCGCCGTGAACCGCTCCTTCGAGGTCAAGGGCGTGAACTTCACCTTGGAGCCGTCGCCGAACACGGCGGCGGCGATGGCGCGGCAGACGTCGACGTCCAGCCCCGTCCATTCCCCCTTGTCGTTGGTCGACGAGAAGCCCGGCAGCCCCGTGCTGACGCCGCACTGGACGAAACCCTTCTTCTTGACGGCGTCGAGGGTCGCGCCGGCGAACGCGGCGTTGCCGGCGAGCAGGCCGATGCAAAGGGCGGCACCGCCGGCCACGGTCGGGGTCAAACGCATGTTTCCTCCATGATCTGGCAACTTAAAGGTTGAGCTTCATCGCCGCCCGCGCGCCTTTGTGCGCTTGGCCGGCGTGTGGCCCTAGTCTTGGCACCAGAATTGGCCCCTGCCAATAGGCTGATCGCTGGGCACCTTTCCGGTCGCTGCCCGTTTCGTATCCTTTTGAGCGGAGTTCCAAGCCCATCATGCACGACGAAACCCTTCTCACGACGCTGGGCCGCGCGCCCCAGTCCAATCATGGGATCGTGAACCCGCCCGTCCAGCGGGCCTCCACCATCCTCTATCCCAGCGTCGACGCCCTGCGCGCCGCCCGGCCGGACCGGGGCGTCTATTACGGCCGCTACGGCACGCCGACCACGTTCGCGCTCGCCGACGCGATCACCGCCCTGGAAGGGGGGGCCGGCACGTTCGTCGTGAATTCGGGCAAGACCGCGATCGTCGCCACCCTCCTCGCCCTCTGCAAGGCGGGCGACCACCTGCTCGTCACCGACTCCGCCTACGGGCCGACCCGCGCGTTTTCCAGCGGGATGTTCGGGCGCTACGGCGTCGAGGCCGACTACTACGACCCGCGCGTCGGCGCAGGCATCGGGGATCTGCTCAGGCCCGAAACCCGGCTCGTCTTCCTGGAAAGCCCCGGCTCGCTCACCTTCGAGGTCCAGGACGTGCCGGCGATCGTTCGGGCGGTGAAGTCGGTCAACCCCGACATCGCCATCGTCATCGACAACACCTGGGCGACGGCGCTCCGCTACAAGCCCTTCGACCACGGCGTCGATGTCGTCGTCCAGGCGGCGACGAAGTATGTCGGCGGGCACTCCGACCTGATGATGGGCCTCGCCACCGCGAACGAACGCTTCCTCAAGCCCGTCCGGGACGGCCTCATGGAGGTGGCGGGCGCCGCCTCACCCGACGACTGCTGGCTCGCGCTTCGCGGCCTGCGGACGATGGCCGTCCGGCTCGACCGCCACGAGGCGAGCGGCATGGAAGTCGCCCGCTGGCTGGAGGATCGAGACGAGGTTGCGGAAGTCCTCCACCCCGCTTTGCCCTCGCACCCCGACCACGCCCTCTTCAAGCGCGACTTCAAGGGCGCGTCCGGCCTGTTCGCCTTCCGCCTGAAGCCGGGGAACGACCGGCAGACGAAGGCCATGCTCGACGGCATGGACCTGTTCGGCATGGGCTACAGTTGGGGCGGCTACGAAAGCCTCCTCATCCCGGCCAACCCCGCACCCCTGCGGACGGCGACGGCGTGGCCGGACGGGGGACAGCTCCTGCGCATCCACGTCGGCCTGGAGGCGTTGGACGACCTGACGAAGGACCTGGAGGCCGGCTTCGCCCGTTGGCGGGAAGCGGCCTGACGCGAAAAAGGGGCGGCACGAACGCGCCGCCCCTCCCCTTCAGGCTCGTTCAGGCGTTGTCGAGGCTCGCGTTCAGCTTGATCTCGATCCCGGCCAGCGCCTTCGAGACCGGGCAGCCGGCCTTCGCCTTCGCCGCCAGATCGTCGAAGGCAGCCTGGTCGATCCCCGGCACCTTGGCCTTGAGCGTGATCTCGGAGGTCTTGATGGCGAAGCCGCCGCCCTCCTGCTCGACGTTGACGACGGCCTTCGCGTCCAGGGTGTCGGCCGGATGACCGGCCTCGGCCAGCATGTGCGAGAGCTGCATCGCAAAGCACCCGGCGTGCGCCGCCGCGACCAGCTCCTCCGGGTTCGTCCCGGCCTTGCCGCTTTCGTCCTGGAAGCGGCTCTTGAAGGAATAGGGCTGGTCGCTCAAGGCACCGCTCTGCACGGTGATGGCGCCGGTGCCGTCGCTCAAGGCGCCGTGCCAGACGGCCGTTGCGTGGCGTTTCATAGGGTTTCCTTTCCTGCCAAACCCGGGTGCTCTCCTAACACGACAGGTCGGCAAAGGTTCAAGCAGGCGATCCGCCTTCCAGCCCGCGCCGTGCGCCGAGCAGGAACTCCCTGTTGCCCTTCGGCCCCAAAAGCGGCGACGGCGCGACCCCCAGCACCGTCCAGCCAAGCCCCTCGATCCACGCGGCCGCGTCCGCGCAGACCTGTTCGTGAACCGCCGGATCGCGGATCACCCCCTGTCCCTTCGTCGCCTCCTCGCGCCCCGCCTCGAACTGCGGCTTGACGAGCGCCACGAGAAAGGCCCCGGGGCGCGTCAGACCGAGGGCCGGCGGCAGCACCAGCGTCAGCGAGATGAAGCTGACATCGGCGAC
>JAGRGG010000114.1:0-1223 GCA_020445645.1 Geminicoccaceae bacterium
ACGCTGCTCAAGATCATGGCGGGGCGGGACCAGGACTTCTCGGGGGAGGCGTGGGCCGCCGACGGGGTCAAGGTGGGCTACCTGGAGCAGGAGCCCAGGCTCGATCCCGAAAAGGACGTGATGGGCAACGTCATGGAGGGCGTCGGCGCGGTGAAGGGTCTTCTCGACCGCTTCAACGCGGTGTCGGAAAAGTTCGCCGAGCCCGACGCCGACTTCGAGGCGCTGATGGCCGAACAGGCGGAGTTGCAGGAGAAGATCGACGCCGTCAACGGCTGGGAGATCGAGCGCACGGTCGACATCGCCATGGACGCCTTGCGCTGTCCCCCAGGCGACGCCGACGTGTCGAAGCTCTCGGGGGGCGAGCGGCGCCGGGTGGCGCTCTGCCGCCTCCTCCTCGCCCAGCCCGACATGCTCCTCCTCGACGAGCCGACGAACCACCTCGACGCCGAGAGCGTGGCGTGGCTGGAGCGCTTCCTCCACGACTACAAAGGCACGGTCGTCGCCATCACCCACGACCGCTACTTCCTCGACAACGTCGCGGGCTGGATCCTCGAACTCGACCGGGGGCGCGGCATCCCCTACGAGGGCAACTACTCGGGCTGGCTGGAGCAGAAGCGCAAGCGCCTCGCGCAAGAGGAGCGGGAAGAGCAGGCCCGCCAGCGCACGCTCGCCCGCGAGCAGGAGTGGATCGGCCAGAGCCCGAAGGCGCGGCAGGCCAAGCAGAAGGCCCGCATCACGGCTTATGAGGAGCTGCTGCGGGAAGCGCAGGACCGGGCGCCGGGCTCGGCCCAGATCATCATTCCCCCCGGGCCCCGCCTCGGCGGCAACGTCATCGAGGCGGAGAACGTCCGCAAGGGCTTCGGCAACCACCTCCTCATCGACGACCTGTCGTTCATCCTGCCGCCCGGCGGCATCGTCGGGGTCATCGGCCCGAACGGCGCCGGCAAGACCACGCTGTTTCGCATGATCATCGGCCAGGAGCAGCCCAGCGCCGGCAGCTTCAAGGTCGGCGACACGGTGCAGCTCGGCCACGTCGACCAGAGCCGCGAGGACCTGGACGCGAACAAGTCGGTGTTCCAGGAGATCACCGGCGGCACCGACGTGATGGAGGTCGGCAAAAGGACGATGAACAGCCGCGCCTACGTCGGCGCCTTCAACTTCAAGGGCGCGGATCAGCAGAAGAAGGTGGGCCAGCTCTCCGGCGGCGAGCGCAACCGCGTCCA
>JAGRGG010000114.1:1267-9195 GCA_020445645.1 Geminicoccaceae bacterium
CTCGACGAGCCCACCAACGACCTCGACGTCGACACGCTGCGCGCCCTCGAAGACGCCCTCCTCGACTTCGCCGGCTCCGCCGTCGTCATCAGCCACGACCGCTGGTTCCTCGATCGCATCGCCACCCACATCCTCGCCTTCGAGGGCGACAGCCGCGTCGTCTGGTTCGAGGGCAACTACCAGGACTACGAGGCCGACCGGAAGAAGCGCCTCGGCCACGAGGCGGACCAGCCGCACCGGATCAAGTACAAGCCGCTCAAGGTGGCGTAGGATTACGCTTCGCGTCCGCTGCGGACGCGAAGCGTATTCAGGCGCGGCAAGGTTTCCCAACCCCCTCGAATGCGCTAGCTATGCGGGGGACGGAGAAAAACCTTCAGGGAAGGCTGAAAGATGACCCACAGGATCATGCTCCAGGAGCGCGACGCCGAGGGCCAGAAAGGCCGGCGGCGGTTCCTCAAGGGGGCCGGGCTCGCCGGCATCGCCGGCGCCGCGACGATCGCGATGCCGAACGTGAGCCGGGCCGAGACCGCGACCCTGAAGATGCAGGGCGCCTGGGGTGCGCAGGACATCTTCAACGAGATGGCGGTCGAGTACGTCGACCGCGTCAACAAGATGGCCGGCAACCGCCTCAAGATCGAGTACCTGATCTCGGGCTCGGTCGTGAAGGCGTTCAGCCTCCAGGACGCGGTCAGCGACGGCGTGCTCGACGCCGGGCACTGGGTCGCCGCCTACTGGTACGGCAAGCACAAGGCCGCCTCGTTCTTCGGCACCTCGCCCTGCTGGGGCTGGACCGCGAACCAGGGCCTCGCCTGGATCCACAAAGGCGGCGGCAAGGAGCTTTACGCCGATTTGATGCGCGACGTGCTCGGCCTCAACATCGTCGGGTTCTTCGCCATGCCGATGCCGACCCAGCCCTTGGGCTGGTTCAAGAAGCCGGTGAAGACGGTCGACGACCTGCAGGGGCTGAAGTACCGCACGGTCGGGCTCGCGGCCGACGTCATGCAGCAGATGGGCATGGCGGTGGCGCAGCTTCCGGGCGGTGAGATCCTGCCCGCGATGGAGCGCGGCGTCATCGACGCCTTCGAGTACAACAACCCGACCTCCGACCGCCGCTTCGGCGCCCAGGACGTGGCCAAGAACTACATGATGTCGTCCTACCATCAGGCGACCGAGTACTTCGAGATCATGTTCAACAAGGACAGGTTCGAGGCCCTGCCCGACGAGCACAAGGCGATCATCGAGCACGCGGCCGAGGCCGCCTCGACCGCGAACATGGCGACGGCCTACGACAACTACTCCAGCGACCTGCAGTGGCTGAAGACCGACGGCGGGGTCGACGTGCAGCGCACCTCGCAGGACATCCTCGACGCCCAGTTGAAGGCCTGGGACGTGGTGATGGAGGGGCTGGTCCAGGACCCGGTCATCGCCAAGATCGTCGAGAGCCAGAAGGCGTGGGCGAAGCGGGTCGCCTACTACGAACTCTACAACTCGGGCGACTACAAGCTCGCCTATCAGCACTATTTCGGCGACCTCGGCTTCTAGGTTCAAAAACGTCCGTGGGACAAGGCGGGGTGCGGCGGCGCGCGGCACCCCGCCTCTGGGTTGGCCGCGCCCGAGCACGACGAGAAGAGAAGCCGATGGACGCCTTCGTGCGCTTCGTGGACCGCCTGAGCCTGTGGACCGGGCACGCCTTTGCCTGGACCATCCTCATCCTCACCTTCGGCGTCTCGTACGAGGTCTTCGTCCGCTACGTCCTGAACAGCCCGACCTCCTGGTCCTACGACATCAGCTACATGATGTACGGGGCCTTGTTCCTCATGGCGGGCGCCTACACGCTGTCCCGCAACGGCCACGTGCGCGGCGACTTCCTCTACCGCCTCTGGCCCGCCCGCGTGCAGGCGGGGGTCGATCTCGTCCTCTACCTCACCTTCCTCCTGCCGGGCGCGCTCGCGCTCGTCTACGCCGGCGTCCCCTTCGCGGCGCAGTCGTGGCGCTTTCGGGAGGTGAGCTTCTTCAGCCCGGCCGGGATCCCGATCTACCCTATGAAGACCCTGATCCCGATCGCGGGCGTCCTCCTCGCCTTGCAGACCCTGGCCGAGATGGCGCGCTGCTGGCGCTGCCTGAAGGAAGGCGCGTGGCCGCCCCGCCTGCACGACGTGGAGGAGATGGAGACGGCGGTGCTGCACCAGCACGAGCACGAGGCCGCGGGCGCGGCGGCGCGGGGGGACCGGGCATGACCGACCCGCAGATCGCCGTCGGCATGTTGGGCCTGTTCATCGCCCTCGTCTTCCTGGGCTTTCCCGTCGCCTTCACCCTCCTGGCCCTTTCCGTCTTCTTCGGCGCCTACGCGATGGACGGACGGATCTTCAACCTGATCGTCCAGAACACCTACGACATCATGGCGAACGACGTGCTGACGGCGGTGCCCCTGTTCCTCTTCATGGGCTACGTCGTCGAGCGCGCCAACATCCTGGACCGCCTGTTCGGCGCCATCCAATTGGCGGCGCGGCGCGTTCCCGCCTCGCTCGCCGTGGCCTCGCTCATCACCTGCGCGCTGTTCGCCACCGCGACCGGCATCGTCGGCGCCGTCGTCACGCTCATGGGCCTGCTCGCCTTCCCGGCGATGCTGAAGGCGAACTACGACACGAAGCTCGCGGCGGGCGTCATCTGCGCCGGCGGCACGCTCGGCATCCTGATCCCCCCGTCGATCATGCTGATCGTCTTCGCCGCCGCCGCCGGCGTCTCGGTCGTCAAGCTCTACGCCGCCGCCATGCTGCCGGGCTTCCTGCTGGCCGGGCTCTACCTCCTCTACGTGGTCGGGCGGGGCGTCATGAACCCGTCCCTGGTCCCGAAGCTCCCCAAGGAAGAGTCGGACGTGCCCTACGGGCAGGTGCTCTGGCTCGTCGCCACCTCGTTCCTGCCGCTCGCGGTCCTGATCCTCGCCGTGCTGGGCGCCATCCTGTTCGGCCTCGCCACGCCCACCGAGGCCGCCGCCATCGGGGCGCTCGGCTCCCTGATCCTGGCGCTCGCCTACCGCGCCCTCGACTGGACCCGGCTCCAGGAAGCCGTCTACCTCACCGCCCGCACGTCGGCGATGGTGTGCTTCCTCTTCATCGGCTCCTGGAACTTCTCGTCGGTGTTCTCCTACCTCGGCGGCGAGCACGTCATCGCCGACTTCGTCCTCGGCCTCGACCTCAACCCCTTCACCTTCCTCCTCCTCACCCAGGCGATCATCTTCCTCCTCGGCTGGCCGCTCGAGTGGACCGAGATCATCATCATCTTCGTGCCGATCTTCCTCCCCCTCCTCGTGCATTTCGACGTCGACCCGATCTTCTTCGGCGTCCTCGTCGCCCTCAACCTCCAGACCTCGTTCCTCACGCCGCCGATGGCGATGTCGGCCTACTACCTGAAGGGCATCGCCCCGCCCCACGTGCAGCTCACCCAGATCTTCGCCGGCTGCATGCCCTTCCTCGGCATGGTCATCCTGGCGATGGCGATCCTCTACCTCTTCCCCGGCATCGCCATGTGGCTGCCGGGCGTGATCTACCGCTGATGCCCGCGCCGAAGGACCACGACGACCTCGCAAGGCTCGGCGCCGCCGAGGCGCGGGCGCTCCTCGTGGACGGCCGGCTCTCCGCCCTGGAGCTGACCGAAGCCTGCCTCGCCCGGATCGCGGCGCGGGAGGAAACGGTGCGCGCCTTCGCCTTCCTCGACCCCGACCACGCGCGGCGGCAGGCGGAGGCGCTCGACGCCCTGCGCCGCGCCGGGCGCCCGCTCCGCCCCCTGCACGGCCTGCCGGTCGCCGTGAAGGACGTGTTCGACACTGGGGACATGCCGACCTGCCACGGCACCCCCCTCCACGAGGGCCGACGCCCCCGCCGCGACGCCTTCGTCGTCGGGCGCCTGCGCGCGGCCGGGGCCGTGATCCTGGGCAAGTCGGTGACGACCGAACTCGCGGTCTACGCCCCCGGCCCCACCCGCAACCCGCACGACCCGGGCCGCACGCCGGGCGGCTCGTCGTCGGGCTCGGCGGCGGCCGTTGCCGACTTCATGGCGCCCTTGGCGCTCGGCACCCAGACCAACGGCTCGGTGATCCGCCCGGCAGCCTTCTGCGGCGTCGTCGGCGTCAAGCCCTCCTTCGGCCTCGTCGGCCGGAGCGGCGTCCTGAGGCAGAGCCCGCCGCTCGACCAAGTCGGCGTCTTCGCCCGGAGCGTCCGCGACGCCGCCCTCCTCCTCGACGCGATCGTAGGATTCGACCCGGGCGACCGGGACAGCCTGCCCTGGGCGGCGCCCGGCTTCGAGCGCACCCTGGACGCGCCCTGGCCGATCGAACCCGACCTCGCCCTCGTCCCGACCCCCCGCTGGGACGAGGCCGGCGCCGACCTGCAAGGCGGCCTCGCCGAGATCGTCCAGGCGCTCGGCGGGGCCGTGCCCGCCCTCGACCTCAAGGACGCGCTCGAACGGGTCTGGGATCTCCACCGAACGGTGATGGAGGCCGACCTCGCCGCCAGCTACGCCGCCGACTACGCGCGCGGCGGGGACGCCCTGAGCCCCGTCCTGCGCGCGATGCTGGAGCGGGGGCGGACCCTCCCCGCCGTCGCCTACATCGAGGCCAGGGACGCGATCCCCCGCCTGCGCGCCGCGATCGAGCCCCTCTTCGACCGCTTCGACGCCTTCCTCACGCCGGCATCCCCCGGCGCCGCGCCCAGGGGCCTCGACTCCACCGGCAGCCCCGCCTTCTGCACGCCCTGGACCTACCTCGGCCTCCCCGCCCTCACCCTCCCCCTCCTCAAGGACGGGGACGGCCTGCCGATCGGCGTCCAGCTCGTCGGCCGCCACGGCGACGACGCCCGCCTCCTCCGCACCGCCGCGCGGCTCGTCCGCCGCCTCGAAGCCGCCCCCCCGCAAGCGAGCGAAACCCCATGAGCAGGACCAACCTCCTCGCCGCCGCCGTCGGCGTCGCCCTCTTCCTCTTCTTCCTCGGCGCCATCGCCTGGAAGGTCCACGAGCCCCCCCTCCTCGTCATCATGGCCGTCGTCGCCGTCATGGCGGTCGCCGACATCGTGCGGGCGCTGCGCGCGGGGGAGTAGGCGGGACGCGCTTCGCGCCGCAGATGCTGGGCCTTTTTTCTCTTTATTTTAGTGTAAGGCATCCCCGTTCTCACGCGGGGATGGGCTGCCCTCTTCCATCCCAATGCACGTTGAAGCTGGGCTTCCCTGCTGGCTCTGATGAACCGGCCGGACCGAGAGGCGGTCCGCCTTCCAGCCAGGGGCAGTACGCGGCAAGCTCTTTTGCCTGCGTCGTGGTGAGGCCCACCGTTTGCAGCGTCTGCGACGTCGTGATGTCGAGTTCCGGTGCGGTCGCGGGATCGGTGCGACGTGCCAGATCGAGACTGACGACGACGCCGTCTCGAACCAGTTGGCTATAGCACCACGCCTTCGACCATGTCGGATCGTCGCTGCTGTCGAAGTGGTGGCCGGCGTTCAGTACCCATTCGCGATCGAACAACGAAATGGTTGTTTCCCGGAACACGGCGAAGTTCGTCGTCACCTTGGCACCCATCCGTCCCGTCCCCGGTTCAAGGTTGCCTTCGAGTTCGCCGAGCTGCCGGCGGACGTCGTCGAGCGCCGAGGGCGGCGCGCCGGCGGCGGGCCGTGCCGGCGTCGGCCGAGCGAGCGCCACGCCGGCGCCGATACCAATCGCCGCGATCGCGAGCGCGGCGCCGCCGGCGAGCCAGCGCCACGCCTCGGCCCGCAGCCGCTCCCGGTACGCCCCGGCCCCCGCCAGGACCGCCGGGATGGCGGCCCGCCGGTTGGCGACGGCGACGGCCGCCTGCAGCATCGTGGTGTCATGCCGCGTGCGCATAGCCGTTCCCCTTCTGTTCCACCTTGAGCAGCGACGTCATCTCGGGTGGCAGGTCGCGGACGAGCGCCGCCCGCAAGGCCTCGGGGTCGTCGGTCAGGATCGGCACGTAGATGATCTCCTTGACCAGCACCTCGACCGGCTTCTCGACCTCCCTCTCGACGACCACCTCGACGACCCTGTCAACCTCCTTCTCGACGATCCTGTCGACGGGGACCTGAACGATCTTCTCGACTTCCTTCTCGACGATCTTCTCGACCGGCACTTCGACGATCCGCTCGACCTCCTTCTCGATGATCCGCTCGACGGGCACCTCGATCCGGCGCTCGACGGTGCGCACCCGGCGCCAGCGCCACGCCAGCAGCCAACGGCGGAGCAGATGGCGCAGCTTGGCCGGCCTCGCCTTGCGTTCCATGGCGTCCGCGAGCAGCATCAGCGCCTGGCTGACGATCGCCGTCGCAACCCCCGCGATCGCGGCGAGCAGGGCCAGCGATCCGAACCAGAAAACAGCCACGGACTTTGCTTCCTGCGAGGAGACTTCCGCCGGCGGCTTGCCGTACCATGCCCCGGCCATGCGGTGGACCTGATCCAGCCCGGCGAGGCGGGCAAGCTCGGCCCGCGCGGCGACGAGGGCCGCGTCGAGCCCGCGCAGCCGTGCCTCGGCGGCACCCCGCGCATCGAGGCGCTTGAGGGCATCCTCGTTCTCCCTTCCCCGCAGCTCGGCGGCGCGGGCGTCGATCGCGGCCAATTCGGCCAGCGTCGCGTCGAGCTGGCCCTGCATCTCCTTCAGCCGGGCGCGGATTTCGGGAGAAGGGGACAGGTCGAGGCCGGCACGCCGTTCGCGCAAGCCCGCGGCCTCGTCGTCGAGCCTCCCAAGCTCCGCCGCGTATCGCGCGTCGACATCCTTCAGCGCCTTCTGCGGTCCCGGAAGTCGCTGAAGCTCGGCTTGCATCTTGCGGACATAGTCTTGCTCGTCATGCTCGCGCGCGTCCTTGATACGCGTCTCGAAACTGGCGCGCTGGCTCTCGAAGCGATCGACCACCGTTTGCTTCTCGGCCTCGCGCTTGCCGATGACCTTGTCGATACGGGCTTCCAGCTTTTCGATCCGCACGTCGAGATCGGCCGCCTCGGGCGGGAGGGCCTGGACTTTCAGCCGCTCGATCTCCTTGCGCAGCATCTCGATCCGCGCCATGGGTCCCCGGCGCTGGACGTCCAGCATGGCTTCCACCCCGTTGCCGCCGGCATCGGCCGTGCCCTCCGCCCGTGACGGATCGGCCTGCACGGCCGCGCGCTCGCCCTCCAGTTCGTCCACCGCTTGGCGCTGCGCTTCGACCCCCCGCATCCGCAGGGTAAAGCCTCGCTCAAGGCTGAAGAAGACGGTCTCGAAGGTGATCATGGCCATCAGCGCCAGCAGGGCCAGGAGCAGGGGCTTCCAGAGCCAGCGGACGTGGACGAGGGCGGTAGCGAGGGGGATCTTCGTGATCTCGGCCAGCGCCACGATGACGAAGCCCCCCGAGGCGAGGACGAACTCGCTCACGGCGAAGGCGCCGCCGGCCTTGGCCAGGGCGTCGTAGCCGATCACCATGGCGAGCCCGAAACCGACGACGACCGCGACGACCTCGATGAGCCAAGCCAGCCTGTACAGCCTGCGGCCGGTGGCGCGCAGGCGGACAGATGTATCTGACGTCATGACGAAAACCCCTCGCAAGAAATCATGGCAGCGAAGGCAGGCGCTCGAACGACAGCATGACGGCGGGACGACGGCCGCCTTGAAGAGATTTGCGGTCACGCTTTCGGCAGGTCCTTCGCGCGAGACATCTCACCTGAAAGCGAGGCCGACGGTATGTCGGCAACGCTTTAAGTGCATGGCGATACGCCGACACCGCCCCTCCCATTAACGCTCCAGAAAGCAACCCTTTGAGCCGGACATCCTGCCCCGACAGCGGAATGGCCGGCCTGAAGGAGGGTGGGGCAGGCCTTTTTTCCTCGTCCGTCGGCCGGAGCCGGCCCCGCCGTCCGTGGCAATTCTCCGCTATCCAAAAGGCGTTTATCCCCCTGACGCACGG
>JAGRGG010000114.1:9231-12950 GCA_020445645.1 Geminicoccaceae bacterium
CCGTGCGTCAGGGGGATAAACGCCTCTAAAAAGGAAGAAAAAGGCCCCGCGCCGGCGGGCGCGGAGCGCGACGGCGCCGGCCTCACGAATGCCGCGGCGGCGCCCCGATCAGCGGCCCCTTGCCGGTATACGGGTTCAGGGGCCCGCCGATCCAGCCCTGCGGCGGGGGCGGGCAGTCGGCTTCCAGGCGGTTGAAGGTCCAGCCGCCGCCGGCCCGCTTGTAGCGCATCGCCTGCGTCACCATGAGGCTGCGCGACCAGGGGGCGAACCAGGGGCAGCCGGTGTCGTCGGTGCCGGACGGGACCATGTAGAGGTCGGCGCCGACGCGGACGGCGCCCTTGGGCGGGCGGGCGGCGACCTCGGCCTTGGGCGTCGGCGCGCAGCCGGCGACGAGGAGGAGGGCGAGGGCGGCCGGGAGGGACGCCTTCGGCCTGAGCGAGAGTTTTTTTAGAGATGTTTCGCTCATGAGTTGAATTTCCCGTTGAGACGCGGCGGGGAGGCTGGCATGATGCGCGCACGTGGCCGATCCGCGCCATGCCTTTGGGGCCCGAACCTTCATGACGCTTGCGCTCGTCGACGGCAACAGGGGAGCGGGTGCTCCGGCGCCCACCGGTCTTTTCGCGGCCCGTCCCCGCAGGGAGCGCCGCACGGCGGCGCTGGCGATGGGGGCGCCGCTCACGGCGAGCTTCGTCGGCCTCCTCCTCCTCGGCCGGGCGGAGGTCGCGGGCGGCGGCACCGAGGCGGGGGCGCACCCCGGCCTGCCGGGGGGCGACGCGGCCGGCGGTGCGCTGCTCGGGGCGCTCGAGGAGCGCCTCGCCGTGTGTGGGGACACGAGCGACATGGGCGGTCCGATCCGCATCCTGTCGGTGGCCTTCCTCGACGCGGCGGGTGGCCCGCTCGAGCGCGCGCTGAGCGGCCAGCCGCTCGTGATCGAGATCCGCTACGCGGCCTTCGCGCCGATCGACGATCCGATGATCGGGATCGGGATCCACGAGCCCGGCGGCCTGATGCTCGCGGCGCCGAACACGAGCGCCTCGGGGGTCGCGCTGGGCCGGGTCGAGGGAGCGGGCAGCGTGAAGCTCGCCATCGACGTGCTGCCCCTCACCCCGGGCGTCTATCCCGTGAGCGTCTCGGCGATGGACCGGTCCGGGGGCACGCTCTACGACTACCACGATCGCCGGCACCTGCTGCGCGTCGAGGATCCGCACGGCGCCGAGGTGCTCGGCCGCATCCGCCTGGCGGCGCGCTGGGAGGTGGGCGACTGAGCGCGCGGGCCCGCCTCGCCTCCTGGCGCGCGCGCGCGGCCGCGTTGCCACCCTGGGTGGACGTGCTCGGGGTCGTCGTGCTGGCGGCGCTGCCGCGCTTGCTGGCGCTCGATCTCGCCGGCTTCGACCACAACCAGGAAGAGCTGCTGAAGCTGGTCGATCCGATCGTGGACGACGGGCGGTGGCCGCTGGTGGGCTGGGAGATCTCGGGGCGCTTCGCCGGCTCGCTGCCGGCGCTGCTCTTCTGGATCCTGGCGATCCCGCGCTTCGTCACGCTCTCGCCGGCGGCGCTCATCGGCTTCGGCGCGGCCTTCGACGTGGCCGCGGCGGGCCTCACCTGCGTCCTCGGCCGGCGCCTCTTCGGACGCGCGGCCGGGCTCGCCGCCGGCGTGCTCTACGCCTCCGAGGCGCACCTGGTCGAGCACTCGCGGATCCTCTGGAACGTCACGATGCTGCCGTGCTTCACGGCGCTCATGCTGCTCGGGGTCGTGATGTGGATCGTCGATCGACGGCCGTGGGGGCTCGTTCCCCTGGTCGTCGGGCTCACCTGCCTGACGCAGCTGCACCTGCTCACCGTGTATCTGGTGCCGCCGTTGCTGCTGGTGATGGTGCTGCTCCGGCCGCCCCTGGCCGTGAAGCCGCTGGCGCTGGCGCTGGGACTGGGTCTCGCGCTCTACGCCCCGTACCTGCTGAACGAGGTCCGTGAGGACTACCCGAACCTGCGCGCGGCGCGTTCCATCGCGGGTGCCGTCTTCGCGGAGCGCTCGGGCGAGGAGGACGGAGCGCAGGTCGCCGTCGATCGGGCCGTGAACCGCGCGATCCTCGAGAAGGCGGTGGTCTTCCATCGCTTCCGTTACGCCGTCGACCAGTTGCCGCCGGAAGCCCGCCTGACGGCGCCGGCGGCGGGCTACCAGGCGTGGAACCGCGGGCGCTCGGTGGCCTTCTGCGTCGGGCTCGCGGTGCTGGTCGTGGCGCTCGGGCGCGGGCTCGCCGGACGGATGCGGGGGCGACGCCCGCTGGCGCGGGAAGCACGGGTGGCCCTCGTGCTGATCGCCTTCCACTACCTGCCGCTGGCGGTGCTCGCGCTCGCGAGCTTCCGCCTGTACGAGCGCTACGTGGTGCCGATCTTCCCGGTGCCCTTCCTGATCGCGGTGGCGCCGATCGGGGCGCTGGTCGCGTGGTCCCCCGCGGAGCGTCGTCCGCGCGCGATCCGCGGCCTCGGCCTGGCGGCGTCGGTGCTCGTCGTCGCGGGCCTGACGGGGGCGCACCTGCGCCTGACCCTCTTCACGCGCGCCCTGTCGCGCAACCTGGGTGTGCTGTCCGAGGCCGCCACCCTCGGCACGCAGACGGAGATCGCGCGCTTCTTTCTGCGCCGCGGCCTCGACCACGCCGCCTTCCGGCGCCAGGTGCACTACTTCCAGTGGCCCGGCGAGGAGCTCGCGGAGCGCGGCGTCGGCTACGGCCCGATCTTCCGCTGGCTCGCGGAGGAGCGAGGCGAGGGGGCCGAACCCGGGTCCGCCGCGTCCGAGGACGAGCAGTGGATGGTCTTCTATGCCTTCGAAGGGCGGCACCTCGTACCCGACGTCGACGCCGTGGAGGTGGTCGAGGGCGAGCACTTCATCGCGGCCCGCATCGACGCGGCGCGCGTGGACAACTGGCTGCGCTCCACGACGCGGCCGGGCGATCCCTGGTGGGACCCCGCTCAGCCGGTGGACGGCTGGATCCGCAATCGTCTGCCGTACACCACCGAACGCGGCACCTACGACGAGCCGAGCGGCGTCCCGGAGCTCTACCTGAGCCTCGACGCCACGGTGGATCACGCATCGCCGGGCGGCTATCTGCTGTACAAGACCCGCGCCTGCGTGCAGGGAATGGCGCTCGACGACGCCTTCATCGCGGGCGCCCCGTGTCCGCAGGGCGACGCCAAGGAGGAGCTGCCGACCGTGCTGCGCAGCATCGACGTGACGGGCGCCCTGACGCCCGGTCGTCACGTGCTGCGCACCAAGCTGATCCCGCGCTACGTGTCGACCTGGTTCGATGCCTTCCTGCTGCCGATGCGGCGTCCGGGGGTGCCGCTCGAGCCCCCCTTCCGGGAGCTGCTCTACGGCACCTTCCTCTACCCGGAGCTCTATCGCTACCGCGTGCCGGAGCCCGCGCCGCTCCCTTCGGGGAGGCCCGCCGGGCGTTGGCCCACGACACAGGCGGATCTCGCGGGCAGCCTGCTGTCGGGCGCCGACACGCGGGTCGATGTCACGCTGGAACGGGACGAGACCGGCCCGATCCTGCACCTGCGCTACGATTTCGACGGCTATGACTCGTGGATCACCTTGCTCTTCGGGACCGAGCCCCACGTGGACCTGAGCGGCGCCGAGGCCGTCTCCTTCTCGTTGCGGACCAACGGGCGCGGTGGAGCCGCGCGCCTCGCGCTGAAGGAGCTGGACGGAGACGAGTGGG
>JAGRGG010000013.1 GCA_020445645.1 Geminicoccaceae bacterium
GCCGGCGGGCGCGGGCGTCGTCGCGTCGGCGGGCGCGGGCGCCATGGTGGCGTTCTGGTCGGTCACGCCCTCTTCCGGCACCGTGCCTTGCGGCGTGGCGCCGGCGGGGAGGGGCTCGGTCGTGGCGCCGCCGGTCTGCTGGGCGAGGACGGGGCCCGATAGGACGAGGCCGAGGGCGGTGCCGAGCAGGAACGTCTTCAACATGGCTCTGTTCTCCCAAGCTTTGCGTCACGTCGAGGAACGGACGCGTCGTTGAGAAGTGAACCGGCCTGATAGGGCATGGTTCCGGGAAGGCCGCCGGGACGGAAGGTTTAAGTTCTTATTCGTTTGTTGCGCCGCCGCAACCCGATCGGACAAAAGCGCGCAGGGGGGGAACCTGTCCCCGCCAACCTGAACGAATGTTCAATCGGTCAGTAGAAAGCCACATTTACACCCCGAGGCGTGGCAAGAACATCAGGGCCGATCGCCCCGCCCGTGACGTTATGGCAAGCGAAGGGCGGGCTTTTTCACAATCCGGCGGCGAGGAACATCTTCTGGTTTCGGAATAAGCCCCGCGCGCACGGCGTCTGTTGGACGCGCACGCCCACGGGAACCTGCCGAGGCGTGACCCCTCCAAAGGACCCAGAGAGGTAACCAATGGCCTTGTTCACCCTCCGCCGCCCGGCCGCTCCTTCCACAAGGGCCGCCTGCCGGCACCGCGTCGCGCGGACCGTCCGCCTGCTGCCCGCCCTCGCCCTCGGCGCGCTCCTCGCCCTCCCGGCGGGTTCGGCCGACGCGGCGGGCGCCACCTTCAGCCACGCGCGCTCGGGCCTGCCCTGGGCCTCGGGCATGTCGGGCTGGAACCGCCCGAACACGTCGACGATGCCGAAGTTCGAGGCGTGGCGCGGCCACAAGCTCGACATGATCCTCGGCTGGGCGCCGCGGACGACCTGGAGCAGCTTCGTCGGCTATTTCGAGGGCGGGTCGTTCGCTTCGTTCGCGCGGCAGCCGGTCAGGGCCGTCATCCGCACGCCCCTGCTCATGAACGCCAACAAGGGGCAGTTCAAGGAGTGCGCCCAGGGCGCCTTCGACACCTACTTCCGCAGGGCGGCGCAGGCCGTGGCCCGGCGCGGGAAGAAGGACACCGTCTTCTCGCTGGGCTGGGAAGCGAACGGCAGCTGGTATTCCTGGAGCATCGGCAGCCAGCCCGAGGCCTACAAGGCCTGCTTCCGCCACGTGGCCGGCGTGATCAGGGGCGTCATCAAGGGGGCCACGATCGAGTGGTCGATGGCCAAGCAGGGCCACATCACCTACTCGGTTGAGAAGGCGTATCCCGGCGACGACGTCGTCGACATCGTCGGCCTCTCGTTCTACGACCGCTACCCGAACTACCCCAGCACCCAGACGTGGAACGTCTCGCTCCAGAAGTCGAACAACGGCGGGCCGGGCGGCCTCGGCACGTGGCTGAACTTCGCCAAGAAGCACGGCAAGAAGCTCGCCGTCGGCGAGTGGGGCGTCTCGGACGGCATCGGCGGCGGCACCGACAACCCCGTCTTCATCAAGGGAATGGTGGACTTCTTCAAGAAGAACGCCGCCTACATCGCCTACGAGTCCTATTACAACGCCGGCGGCGGCACCTTTCAGATCTACCCCGAGAGCTACAACCCGAAGGCGGGCGCCATGTACCGCACCCTCTACAAGGGGCTTTGAGGCGCGCTTGGCGTCCGTTGCGTGCGGCTTCTTCCTGCAGCTCCCTACAGCAGGTCGAAGAAGCGCGCGACGGCGGCGAACTCGGCGCGCAGGGCGGCGTGGCGCCGGGCCTGCGCGTCGGTGAGGCCCCAGGCCTCGATCTCGTAAAGCTCTTCGAGGAACGCCGCGTCGAACGCCGCGTCCGGCACGAGCCGGCCTTGCGCCACGGCAAGACCGAGCACGAGCGAGCCCGCGAGGCGGGTCGCGGCGTGGAGGCCCATGAGGCGCCAGGGGTCCAGCCCCTCGACGGTGGCCGCGAGCGCGGCCAGGGCCTCCTTCGGCTGCCCGACCGGGGCGAGGCCGTCGGTGGCGATGAGGGCGGCGCCGAGGGCGGCGCGCGCCCAGGCGAGCCAGGGGTCCCAGGCGGCCCGCTGCCGGGCGGCCAGGTCGGGGGGGAAGGGCGTCCGGTAGCAGAGGAGATCGGTCGTGGCGTAGGCCACGACCTCGCGCCGCGCGTCCCCGAGGCGGGCCGGGAACAGGTCGACCGTCGAGGCGGCGAGCCGGTTGAGCGGCATGGAGGACGGCTCGACCGTCCCGCCCTGCGCCCGCCACTCTTCGGCCAGCGCCTCGGCGAGCTTCAGGGTCGGCACGAGGAGCGGCGCCTTCGCCGGGGTGCGGACGGGGCGGCCGTCGAGGAGGACGGCGAAGCCCCCTCCTTCGGCCGGCGCCGTCGAGACCTTCTCGTAGAACCGCTTCACGGCAGGAGGTCCAAAAGCTCGTCGAAGCGTTGCAGGACGCGCACCGCCCCCCGCTCCCGCAGTTCGTCGGCCCCGTGGTTGCCCCAGGATACCCCGACCGGCACGCAGCCGGCGCTCACCCCCATGTCGATGTCGAAGGTGGTGTCGCCGACGATCATCGTCTCGTCCGGCCCCGTCCCCGCCTCCCGCATCGCCGCCTCCAGCATCGAGGGGTGCGGCTTCGAGGGGTGGAGGTCGGCCGTCTGCAGGGTGACGAAGCGTCCGCCCAGGTCGTGCGCCGCCAGCACCGCCTCCAGCCCGCGCATCGACTTGCCGGTGGCGACCCCCAGCAGGACGCCCCTGGTACCGAGCGCGTCGAGCAGGCCGCGCGTGCCGGGGAACAGGGGTTCTACCACCCCCTCGCGCTCCCGGCGGCGGAGGAAGGCGTCGCGGTAGGAAGCGGCGATGGCGAGCGCCGTATCGGGGTCGTCGCGGCCGAGCAGCACCCCCATCGCCGGGGCGAGGCTGAGGCCGACGATCCGCCGGATCGCTTCCGGCGCCGGCGGCGCCAGCCCCAGCCCCTCGAACGCCTCGGTGGCGCAGGCGACGATGGTGGCGGCGCTGTCGACGAGGGTGCCGTCGCAGTCGAAGACGATGAGGCGCAAGGGCGCGGTTCCCGGCTGGCGGAGGTTCTCTTTGGGTGCCACATCGGGGGCGGGGGGACAACCTTCCTGTTTATCATCCTGCGACTATGCTATCCTCGTCCTATCCGCCCCCGTAACGGAGTCCGCGCGCCCCACGATTGTTCCGACGGATCGATCCGGCACGAACGAACCCAAGGCCCTGTCCGGTGCTCGGAGCCGGGCGCCGGATGCGACGCGGGATCCGGTACGAACGAACCCGAGCCCGCGAACGTCGTGCCCCGGACTCGATCCGGGGCCAGCTGCCTCCCGGATCGAAGCCGCCCCGTTGACGACTCGGCGGCTTGAGCCTTTGGCCCCCGGATCGAGTCCGGGGCACGGGCAACGTTCGGCCAAACGAACCCAAGGACCCGCCGATCTACCGTCACAGATCGGTTTTACCGTGCCCGAAGCGCCAGCAGCCCGGCGGCGACGATGGCGGCGGCGCCGCCCAGCGTCGCGGCGTCGGGGCGCTCGCCGAAGACGGTGACGGCGATGAGGAGGCCCCAGACGAGCTGGGTGTAGGTGAACGGCTGGACCGTGCTGGCGGGGGCGGTCTGGAGCGCCTTCATGAGGAGCATGTGGCCGGTGATCCCGGTGGTGCTCAGGATCCCCAGCATGAGCCACTCCGCCCCCGAGGGCGCCACCCAGACGAAGGGGCCGACGAGGAGCGTGAGCAGGCAGCCGATCCAGGCCGAGTAGCCGTAGGTGGTCTCGAAGCTGTCGGTGCGGCTGACGAGGCGGGAGAGCACCTGGTAGAAGCCGAAGATCACGGCGCAGGCGACGGCGAGGAGGGCGTCCGGGTCGAAGACGGCGGCGCCCGGCCGAAGGACGACGAGGACGCCCGCGAAGCCGGCCGTGACGGCGAGCCAGCGCGCCGGGCCCACCCGTTCGCCGAGCACGAGGGCCGCGAGCGCCGTGGTGACGAGGGGGCAGATGGCGAAGATCGCAAGCGCGCTGGAGAGCGGGATGCGGGTCACGGTGAAGGCGAAGAGGCCGATCTCGAACACGGCGATCGACGCCCGCAGCACCTGGAGCCAGGGCCGGTCCGCGCGGAGGGCGTGCGTCACGCCGCCCGGTTTCGCCGCGATGAGGAGGGTGGCGAACAGGGCGAAGACGACGTGGCGGACCATGACCACCTGCGCCACGGGCAGGGCCGCGACCAGGGTCTTCGTTACCGCGTCCTGGCCGGCGAAGATGAGCATGGCCAGAAGGACGAGGCCGATGCCGAACCCCGGCCGCACCGCCGTCGCCACCGCCGTCGCCATCGCCCGAACGTCCTACCGAAGGGAAAGGTCGCGGATCATGGCGGAGACGGCGGGGTCCATGAAGTCCCGAGAGCGACGGAAGGGGTCGCGCGCAGGCAAGCCGGCGCTTCGGGTCGGAGGGAGGCTCAGGCGACCGACCGGGCGACCGCCGCCTCGGGGGCTGCCTTCTTGGCGGGCTCCGCCTCGGCGAGCGCCGCGTCGATGGCGTCCCGGTTGACCCGCTCGCCCAGCAGCATCATCCGCAGCGTCATGAGGACGATCCGAAGGTCGAGGGCGAGGCCCGCGTGCTCGACGTACCAAAGGTCGAGCGCCAGCTTCTCCTTGGGGCCGAGCCGGTGGCCGCCGTTGACCTGCGCCCAGCCGGTGATGCCAGGGCGGACCCGGCAGCGCTCCATACCCTCGTCGCCGAAGCGCAGGATGTCCTGCATCAGGAGCGGCCGGGGGCCGATGATCGTCATGTCGCCGCGGAGCACGTTCCAGAACTGGAGCAGTTCGTCGACGCGCAGCCGGCGAAGGAGGAGGCCGACCGCCGGCGTGCGCTCGGCGTCGGTCTCGACGCGCCCGTCCCTGGTCCCGACGTCGCGCATCGTGCGGAACTTGTAGAGCCGAAAGGCCCGCATGTCCTGGCCGGGGCGCACCTGATGGAAGACGACCGGCAGGCCGATCCGCAGGGCGATGAGGCAGGCGATGACGAGGAGGAGGGGCGAGAGGAAGACGAGGACGGCAGCACTGGCGACGACGTCGGCGAGGCGCTTCGTGCGCCGGTAAGACCCTCCGGAGACAAGGGCGATGGCGGCGCCGAACTCGTCGGTCGCGCCGCCGTGCAGGCGAAGGAGGTCCGGCAGCTGCTCGACCGGGATGCCGCGACCCCTCGCGGTCGCCATGAGCCGCCTGACGGCGTCGAGGTCGAGCTCGTGGTGGGGGCGGGTGACGACGATGCGGGCGGGGTGCCGTGGATGGCGAGCTTGGCCAGCACCCGCTCGGCGTCGCCGACCCCACCCAGGACGGGGGCGCCGCCGATCATCCGCCCCCTGGCCACCCGGTCGTCGAGGATGCCGACGACCTCGACCAGCCCCCGCCCCTGCGCCCGAAGCATGTGGTCGAGAAGCGCCGCGTTGTCGCCGCCGCCGACGAGGAGCACGTAGAGCCGGGACGCCGGCGCCCGGCGCCGCACCCAAAGCGCGTAGGCGACGCGGGTCGCCCCCATGAGGCCGGTGAGAGGCCGATCTGGAGGAGCGGCACCGTGCGCGGGATCGAGGCGAGGCGGTCGACCAGGAACTGGGCGGCGCAGAACAGGGCGACGATGAGCAGCGCGTTGCGGAAGATCTCGACGAAGTCGTCGACGGCGACGTAGCGCCAGACCTTCCGGTAGCTGCCGGTGAGGACGAAGACGAAGAGCGTGACGAGGGCGAGCGGGGCGATGTCGCCGAGGGTGAAGCCCGGGCGTTCCAACACGTCGCGCAGGAGCAGCGCCAGCGGCAGGGACAGGACGACGAGGCAGGTGTCGATGAGGATGACGAGCCCGTGACGCGGGATCCGCTTCCAGGTCCGGCCCAGGAATTGCAGCATGAGCCCGCTCCGCCCGGGGAGAGGCCAACCGTCGGAGGGCACCGAGCGGCATCGGCGACTTATATGTCCAGTTGCAGCACTTCCCCTGCGTTTTCTAGTGTTGTCTATCCATCGATGCGTCCCGTAACTCGCCATAGGAAGCTTGCGGGGTCGAGGCTTCCGTTGGGCGAATCGGCCTTGTGCCTGCAAGCCTTTTTTTCGAACCTGCGGGAACAGTTCGGGCTTGCGGAACGGGGGACGGCGGGCCGCCCCCCTCCCCGCCCTCAGCCCATCGTCGGCATGACGAACTCGGCGCCGGCCTTGATGCCGGTGGGCCAGCGCGTCGTCACGGCCTTCTGCTTCGTGTAGAAGCGCACCCCTTCCATGCCGTGCATGTGGTGGTCGCCGAAGAGCGAGCGCTTCCAGCCGCCGAAGCTGTGGAACGCCATCGGCACCGGGATCGGCACGTTGACGCCGACCATGCCGACCTTCACGTCGTTGGCGAACGAGCGCGCCGCGTCGCCGTCGCGGGTGAAGATGGCGACGCCGTTGCCGTACTCGTGGTCGTTGACGATCCTGAGCGCCGATTCGTAGTCCGGCCGGCGGACGACGGATAGGACCGGGCCGAAGATCTCTTCTTTGTAGATCCGCATCTCGGGCGTCACCCGGTCGAAGAGGCAGCCGCCGATGAAGAAGCCGCCCTCGTAGCCCTGCATCTTGAAGTCGCGGCCGTCGACGACGAGTTCGGCCCCCTCCTCGACGCCGAGGTCGACGTAGCCCTTGACCTTGTCGCGGTGCGCCCCCGTCACGAGCGGCCCCATCTCGACGCCGGGCTCGGAACCCGGGCCGATCTTGAGCCCGCGCACCTTGGGGGCGAGGCGCTCGATCAAGGCGTCCGCCACCTTGTCGCCGACGGGCACGGCGACCGAGACCGCCATGCAGCGCTCGCCGGCCGAGCCGTAGCCGGCACCCATGAGCGCGTCGACCGCCATGTCGAGGTCGGCGTCGGGCATGACGACCATGTGGTTCTTGGCCCCGCCCAGCGCCTGGACGCGCTTTCCGTGCGCCGTGCCGGTCGTATAGATGTAGTCGGCGATGGCCGTCGAGCCCACGAAGCTCACGGCGGCGATGTCCGGGTGCTCCAGGATCGCGTCGACCGCCTCCTTGCCGCCGTTGACGAGGTGGACGACCCCTTCCGGCACCCCCGCCTCGTGCATCAGCCCGACGAGGCGCATGGCCGGGCCGGGGTCGCGCTCCGAGGGCTTCAGGATGAAGGCGTTGCCGGTGGCGAGCGCCATCGGCGCCATCCACAAGGGTACCATGACCGGGAAGTTGAAGGGGGTGATCCCGGCGCAGACGCCGACCGGCTGACGGAACGACAGCGCGTCGACCCCCGTGCCGACGTTGTGGTTGAACTCGCCCTTCAGGAGCTGCGGGACGCCGCAGGCGAACTCGACCACCTCGATGCCGCGGGTGACTTCGCCGCGCGCGTCGTCGAGCGTCTTGCCGTGCTGGGCCGTGATGAGGGCGGCGAGTTCGTCCCGGTGCTCTTCCAGCAGCTCCTTCAGGCGGAACATCACCCGCGCCCGGCGCAGCACGGACATGCCCGCCCAATCCGGCAGCGCCGCCACGGCCGCCCGCACGGCGGCGTCGACCTCCTTCCTGCCGCCCCCCGCCACCTGCCCCGTCCGCTCGCCCGTCGCCGGGTCGAAGACGGGGGTCGTGGCGCCGCCGTCCCCGCTCTGGCGCTCGCCGCCGATGAGATGCCCGAACGTTTCCATCGCCCGCCCTCCCGCGAAATGCCCGGCCCGTCCGGCCGGGGCCAACCCCCCGCTGCTTAGAACACCCGTTCCATCCTGGCCAGACCCGCCCGCCTCAGGCGAGGCTCTTGCTGGCGATCTCGTACGAGTCGCCGGACAGCCCCTGGGCGGCGAGCACCCGCTCCAGCTCGCCCCGCATCAGATCCTGGCGCCCGGCGTCGTAGCGCCGCCAGCGGCCGAAGGGGGCGAGGAGGCGACTCGCCACCTGCGGGTTGCGGCGGTCGAGGTCGAGGACGAGGTCGGCGAGGAAGCGGTAGCCGGCGCCGTCCTTCCTGTGGAAGCCCGTCATGTTGGTCATGGCGAAGACGCCGACGAGGGCGCGGACCCGGTTCGGGTTGGAACGCTTGAAGGCGGGGTGCGCCATCAGCCGCTCGACGCGCTCCAGCGCCTTGCCGTCCTCGATCCCGGCCTGAAGGGCGAGCCACTTGTTGACGACCAGCGGCTCGTCCTTCCAGGCGGCGTAGAAGTCCTCCAGGAGGCCGTCCATGCCGCCCGCGCCCGTGTCGCAGAAGGCGCGGAGCGCGGCCAGGCGGTCGGTCATGTTGGCGGCGCTTCGGTACTGGTCCTCGGCGAGGCCGCTCGTGCCCTCGGGATCGCCCTGCATCATGTAGGCGAGCGCCGTGTTCTTGAGCGCGCGCCGCGCCATGGCGGCGGCGTCGTTCGCGGCGCCGTCCCCGCCTTGCATGGCGTCGTAGGCCCCCCACCAGTCCCGGTAGAGGGCGCGGCCAAGGTGCGCCGCCAAGTGGGTGGCGACGGCGTGGACCCCGTCCACGTCGATCTCGGGCAGGCCCTGGGCAAAGAGCCCGCGCGACGGCAGCGTCAGCGCGCGGGCGGTGAAGGCGGGGTCGGTGGCACCGCCCTTCAGGACATCGGCGAACGCGCTGGCGAACCGCCCGTCGACGACGAGCGGGCGCCCCCCCCGGTGCTGCGCCAGAAGCTCGCCCATCACGTCGAGCGCGAGGCGCTGGCCCGCGTCCCAGCGGTTGAAGGCGTCCTCGTCGTTGGCGAGGAGAAAGGCGAGGTCGGGACGTTCCAGGGGAACGTCGAGGCGCACCGGTGCCGAGAAGCCCCGGAGCAGAGACGGCACGGGCGGCGCTTCGATCCCCTCGAAGACGAAGCGCTGCCGCGCCTCGGTGAGTTCCAGGACGCGCTCGGTGGCGGGGGCCGCGTTCTCGCCCTCCAGGCGGAGCGGCAGGGCCTCGCCGGTCGCGCGGTCGACCAGCCCCATGCGGATGGGGATCGGCACCGGCCCCTTCTCGGCCTGCCCCGGCGTCGGCGGGGTGCGCTGCTCCATGTCGAGCGTGTAGGTGCCGGCCTTCGCGTCGAAGGTCGGGCGGACGGTGACTTCCGGCGTGCCGGCCTGGGTGTACCAGCGCATGAAGGGGGCGAGGTCGCGCCCTGAGGCGTCGGCCATCGCGCCGACGAAGTCCTCGCAGGTCACGGCCTGCCCGTCGTGACGCGCGAAGTAGAGGTCGATGCCGCGCCGGTAGGCCTCCGCCCCGATCAGGGTGCGGATCATGCGGATGACCTCGGCCCCCTTCTCGTAGACGGTGCGGGTGTAGAAGTTGTTGATCTCGATGTAGCTCGCGGGCCGGATCGGGTGGGCGAGCGGCCCCGCGTCCTCGACGAACTGACCCTCCTTCAAGAGCGTCACGTCGGCGATGCGGCGCACGGGCGGGCTGTGCCTGTCGGCGGTGAACTGCTGGTCGCGGAAGACGGTGAGGCCCTCCTTCAGCGTCAACTGGAACCAGTCGCGGCAGGTGACGCGGTTGCCGGTCCAGTTGTGGAAGTACTCGTGGGCGACGATGCGCTCCACCTGGAGGAAGTCGGCGTCGGTTGCGGTCTCCATCGAGGCCAGCGTCGCCGAGGTGTTGAAGACGTTGAGCCCCTTGTTCTCCATCGCCCCCATGTTGAAGTCGGAGACGGCGACGATCATGAACAGGTCGAGGTCGTATTCGAGGCCGTAGGCCTCCTCGTCCCATTCCATTGCCCGCTTCAGGCTGTCGAGGGCGAAGCGGCACTGGCCGATGTTGGCGGGCTCGGAATAGAGGCGAAGGGCGACCTCGCGGCCGGAGCGGGTGGTGAAGGCGTCCTCGATGACGGCGAGGTCGCCGGCGACGAGGGCGAAGAGGTAGGAGGGCTTCGGGAACGGGTCCTCCCAAAGCGCGTAGTGCCGCCCCCCGTCGAGGTCGCCCCCGCCGACCGGGTTGCCGTTCGAGAGGAGGACGGGGCAGCGGGCCTTGTCGGCCTCGATCCGCACCGTGTAGCGGGCCATCACGTCGGGGCGGTCCTGGAACCACGTGACGCGGCGGAACCCCTCGGCCTCGCACTGGGTGCAGAAGACCCCGTTCGAGAGGTAGAGCCCCATGAGCGCCGTGTTGCCGGCGGGGTCGATCCGGGTGACGACCTCGAGGACGAAGGCGTCGGGGCAGCCCCCGATCCGCATCTCCCCCCCGTCGACGCGGACGCGGCCCTCGGCGACGGGTTCGCCGTCGATGGCGAGCGAGACCGTGTCGAGGCCGTCGCCGTAGAGGACGAGGGGGGCGTCCCCGGCCCCGCCTTCGCGGCGACGGATCGTCTGCCGGGCCGTGACCAGGGTGCGGGAGGGGTCGAGGACGAAGCCGAGGTCGACCCGTTCGGTGAGGTAGGAAGGCGGCGCGTAATCCTCGAGCCGCACCGCCCGGCGCTGGTCGCCGTCCTGCATCGTCCACCTTTCGCCTGTTGCGGGCGGAAACCTAGGCCAACCCGCCGCCGCCGGAAAGGGCGGGCTTGGGCCGGGCGAGGGCGGCGGCGAGGACGAGGGCGGACGCCGCGAGGAGGGAGGGGGCGGTGTAGCCGCCCGTCCGGCCGGCGAGCGTGCCGGCGACGAGGGGTCCGACGATCTGGCCGACGCCGAAGGCGGCGGTCATGCCGGCAAGCGCGCGGGCGGCGTTGGCGGGCGCCAGCCGCCGCGCCTCCGCGAGGCCGAGCGCCGTCACCCCCATGAAGGTGCCGCCGAGGAGGAGGGCCGCGAGCACGGCGCCGGGGATGCCCGGCCACAGCACGCTCGCGGCGACGCCGACGGCCTCGACGAGGCAGGCGAGCGCGAAGGCGCGCGCGGCGCCGATCCGGGCGCCCGCCCGGCTCCAGAGCCAGATCGAAGGGGCGGCGGCGAGGCCGACGAGGCACCACGCGAACGGCTCGGCGGCGCGCGCCGCGGGGTCGGCCCGGACGATGGCGACGAGGAAGGTCGCGGTGACGATGTAGCCGAAGCCGAACAGCCCGTAGGCGGCGGCGAGGCGGCGCAGGCCGGGGGCGGGCCCGGCGGCGGCACCCGCCCGCATCGGCGCCCGGTCGCCGGCCGGGACGAGGGCGGGCACCGGCAAGGCGAGGAGGAGCGAGGCCAGCGCTGCCGCGAGCCACGAGGCCCGCCAGCCGCTGCCCAGCGCGTCGACCAGGGCGACGAGGAGCGCGGAAAGGGCGATGCCGAAGCCGACGCCGGCGAAGTGGAGCGCCGCGAGCCGGGCGGCGCCCGACCGCGCCAGGCGTTCGAGGACGAGGGTCGAGGCGAAGACGAGGACGAAGGCGGAGGCGACCCCGCCCGAAAAGCGCAGGAGGAGGAAGAGGGGCAGGACGGTGACGGCCGCCATCAGGCCGGTCGTGAGCGCGCCGAGGGCGAGGCCGAGGAGGAGCCAGGGCCGCGGCCCGCCCGGCAAGGGCGTCGCCGCGAGGAGCGCGCCCAGGAGGTAGCCGGCGAAGTTGGCGGAAGCGATGAGACCGGCGCCGCCGGGGCCGAGGTCGAGGGCTTCGGCCATGTGCGGCAGGATCGGCGTGTAGACGAAGCGGCCGATCCCCATGGCGACGGCGAGCGAGAGGAAGCCGCCGAGGGCGGGGGCGAGGGGGCCGATGGAGGGGCGCACGGGCACGTCCTATCCGCCGAAGCGCAGCACGGCGTCGTCGGCGCGCTGGCGGAGCGCCTGCCCGAGCTGGGCGGCGACGCGGGCGGCGAGGTCGCCCGTCGCCGCCTCGAACGTCCGGCGAAGCTCGCCCGCGAAGTCGCGGCGCAGGGTTCCGAGCTTGGCGTCGATGCGGCCCTCGGTGACGAGCCAGCGGAGCGGGGTCGGCAGGCGGATGGACTTGGCGCGCTCCAGCGCCGCCTTCTGCCCGACCCAGAGGACGAGGAAGCCGAGCACGGCGCCGGCGACCCACCCGGCCGGACCCTGGACGAGGAGCGCCATGTGGGCGCCCCCCGTGACCGTGCCGATGACGGCCGACGCGACGAGGTTGACGAGGGTGGCGATCTCGTCGAGCCCGCCCAGCGCCACGTCGCCGAGCCCGGCGAAGGCCGGCAGGCGGGTCGAGAAGCGGGTGTCGGGGGGCAGGTCGAGCGCCGAGGCGGCGACGCCGTGCCGGGCGCACAAGGGGTCGGTCAGGGTGTGGACGGTGGGGCGCAGGCGCTCGAACCACGCCCCGGTCGCGGCCGCCAGCGCCGCCTGCCCCGCCTCCCCTTGCAGCCAGCGGGGGGCCTGGGCCTCGATCTCGGTTTCGAGGTCGTTCAGGGTCGAGACCTCCCCCGCCCGCCAGCGCAGGATCGCCGGGCGCACGACGGCCGCCATCACCCCGGCGGCCACGGCGTCGGCGAGGCGGCCGTAGAGGTCCGGCAGATGGCGGGCGACGAGGCGTTCCACCTCGCGGCCCCGCACCAGACCCTCGACCTCGGCCTCGAAGGCGCGGGCGCGAAGCGTGGCGCGCCCGAAGAGGGCGAGGCCCTTCGCTATGGCGAGTTCGGGCTCGCGGCCACGGATCAGGCGGGCGTCCGGGAACGCGGCGGCGACCGCGGCGGCGAGGAAGCCCATGCGGGCGGCGCCGCCGGTGAGGATGACGAGGTCCGGCGCCGCGCCGAGGGATTCCCGGCACTGGGCGAGCGCCGCCGCGAACGCGCCGCGCCACGAGCGGCCGCCCAAGGCATCGGCGGCATCGAGGGGGGCGTCGAGCGCGGCGTCGATGTCCGCCGCGTCGACCGAAAGGCGCAGGAGGAGGTCGCCCGCCTCGTCCTCGAACAGCATCGCCGCCCGCGCCGGGCGGGCTCCCCCTGCCGCCTCGGCCGTGAACCACTCCTCCTTCAGCGCCCGCAGCTTCAGGTCGAGTTCCAGCCGCTTGCCGGGGCGGCGTTCCAGGAGGCGCCGGAGCCGCCCGGGCTCGGCCTGCGTCGTGATGGCCCGCTCGACGAGGAAGGCGTCGATGAGGCCGGCGCCGAGGCGCTGGTTGCCGGCGTCGACCGGGCGCTCGTTCAGGTCGACGCTGAGGGTCATGTCGGTCGTCGACGAGCCCACGTCGACGAGGAGCACGCGGCGGCCGAGGTCGGCCTGGGTGACGGCGAGGTCCCCCGCTTCCCGGGCGTGGAGGAAGGCCGCGCGCGATTCGGGCACGACGACGGGGCGGGGCAGGCCCGCTTCCTGCATCAGGGCCTCGTAGCCCGCCCGCAGGTCCGGGGTCCAGCCCGAGGGGCAGCCGACATAGGCGATGGCGCCCCCCATGTCGTCGACCTGCCGCGTCGCCGCGAGGTGGCGGAACACGGCGGCGGCGAAGAGGCGAAGGGCGCTTCGGGTCGTCGGGTCGGCGGTGAAGTCGGGGCGCTTGAAGCGCACGTGCGCCTCGACGAGGCGGTCGGCCGCCTCCAGCGCCGCGCGGCCGACGAGGACGCGGCCGTCTCCCGTCCGCCCGACGGCGGTGACGAAGGAGCGGCCGCCCACCTCCAGCGGCACGGGCTCGCCGCCGCCCAGGCGCCGGGTCAGCGCCAGCGCACTCTCGCCGTGGCCGAGGTCGAAGCCGATAATCTCGGGGTTGTCGCTCATGGGGGAAGGGCTCTAGCGGACCGCGTAGCCGTGCAGCAAGACCTCGTCGCCGCGCACGATCGCCGGGCGGCGGGTGCGGACGTCCCCACCGCCTGGGCCGGCGCCGTCGACGACGAAGCCCGCTTCCCGCCCCGGCCGGTAGTCGACGGCGGCGAGGCCGAGCGCCGCCAGGACCCGCTCCAGCCCCGAATCGGCGACGGCGAGCGCGAAGGCCGACTTGCCGGTGCGCGCCGCCTCGGCGAGGTCCTGGAGGAAGAGGAGCACGCGCTCGTCGGGGACGGCGGGCTGGGTCGCGTCCTGGAGGCGGCGCCGCTCCGCGTCGTAGGCGGCAAGGGCGGCGTCGGCGGCCTCGAGCGCCGCCTCGGCGCGGCGCGTGAGGGTGCCGGCCTGCGGGGCCTCGATGCCGGGTGGGGGCACGACCGGGGCGGCGGGGGCGAGGCCCGGCAGCCTGGCGAGCAGCCCCTTGCCCTTGAGCCCGGCCCAGGCGAGGGCCGTCGCCAACGCGCAGAGGATGAAGGCGGCGGTGCCCTGGCCGGCGATGGCCAGGAGGGCGGCGAGCGGGACGACGACGAGCACGAGCTTCAACGCCGCCTCGCCGTCCCCGGAAGGCGGCGGGGGCGGTGCCGCGGCCCGCGGCGCGGGCCGCTCCGCGAGGCCCGCGCGAAGGGCCCTGATGACGGCGTCGGCGAGGCGGCCGCGCGGCCCGGCATCGCGCCCGCCCTTGCGCTCCGCCTGCATCTGGGCGAGGATCCCGTCGAGGTCCGCCGCCGCCGGGGGGCGGCCGTCGGCCGGGACCGGCAAGGCCGCGACGTGCCGCCTGAACGCGGCGACGAGTTCCGCCATCCAACTCCTCCTTGGTTCTTCTCCGCCGGTCGCGCGCCCCTAATAGCCGCCCATCGGCCGTTGTTCCATGGGGCCGGGGCGCGGCCCCGCCTTGCGGTGGCGGGGCCCCTCCCCTACCGTGTTTCCACCAACAAGCAGGGCATCCGGCGGGGAGGACCACATGGCGGACTGCGCGTTCATCGGGCTCGGGGTGATGGGCTACCCCATGGCGGGGCATCTGGCGTCCAAGGGCCACGCCCTCACCGTCTGGAACCGCACCGGGTCGAAGGCCGAGGCGTGGGCGAAGGCGCACGGCGGGAAGGTCGCCCCGTCGCCCAAGGCGGCGGCCGAAGCCGCGTCGCTCGTCTTCCTGTGCGTCGGCAACGACGACGACGTGCGCTCGGTCACGCGCGGCGACGGGGGTGCCCTGGCAGGGCTGAAGCCGGGCGCCGTGCTGGTCGACCACACGACGGCCTCGGCCGAACTCGCCCGCGAGCTTGCCGAGGCCTGCGCCGGGCGGGACGCCGGCTTCGTCGACGCCCCCGTCTCGGGCGGGCAGGCCGGGGCGGAGAAGGGGGCGCTCACCGTGATGTGCGGCGGCGAGGGCGGGGCGTTCGAGAAGGCGAAGGAGGCGATGGCCTGCTACGGCAAGGCCGTGACGCTCATGGGGCCGGCGGGGTCGGGGCAGCTCACCAAGATGGTCAACCANNAACCAGATCTGCATCGCCGGGCTCGTCCAGGCGCTGGGCGAGGCGGTGGCGTTCGCCAAGGCGGCGGGGCTCGACACCGACCGGGTGGTCGAGGTGATCTCGAAGGGGGCGGCGCAGAGCTGGCAGATGGAGAACCGCTGGAAGACGATGGCGGCGGGCAGGTTCGACTTCGGCTTCGCCGTCGACTGGATGCGAAAAGACCTCGGCATCTGCCTGAGCGAGGCGAAGCGCAACGGCTCGCCGCTGCCCGTCACCGCCCTCGTCGACCAGTTCTACCGCCTCGTCCAGCAGCGGGGCGGCGGGCGCTACGATACGTCGAGCCTGATCCTCAACATTGAGAAGCCTTAACCCCGGGCAACACAATGGCACCCTTCCATGCTTTCCCCGCAAGGACCATATTGACGGCAAGGGCCGGAATGCCGGCTAGTGGGTTCCGGCCCGTGGGCACGCCCCCTTGCGGGGGTGTCACAGGAGGTAACGAGATGCAGGCCAGCCAAGCCAAATTCCAGATCGGCCAAGTCGTGCGCCACCGCACCTACCCGTTCCGGGGGGTGATCTTCGACGTGGACCCGAAGTTCGCCAACAGCGAGGAGTGGTACGAGTCGATCCCGGAAGAGGTCCGGCCGAAGAAGGACCAGCCCTTCTACCACCTGCTCGCCGAGAACGCCGAGAACTACTACGTCGCCTACGTGAGCGAGCAGAACCTGCTCGTCGACGAGGACGGCGCGCCCGTCGACCATCCCCAGGTGGGCGAGCTGTTCGAGGCGGCGCCGGGTGGGCTCTACCGACCCAAGCACGTCAACGTCCACTAGAGGCCCTGCGGGGGCGGCGGCCGGAACCCTCCGGCCGTCGTTCGTCGTTCGGGGGCAGGCTGTTCAACGCGATCCGCCCGCACTAGAGTGCACGGCCCAACGCCCAAGGACGAGAAGGCCCATGAAGTTCTTCATCGACACCGCCGACATCGACCAGATCCGCGACCTCGCCGGTTCGGGGCTCGTCGACGGCGTGACGACGAACCCCTCCCTGGTCGCCAAGAGCGGCCGCAACTTCCTCGAGGTGATCGAGGAGATCTGCGGCATCGTCGACGGCCCCGTGAGCGCCGAGGTCGCGGCCCTGGACCACGCGACCATGCTGAAGGAGGGGCGCAGGCTCGCCCAGATCGCCGGCAACGTCTGCGTCAAGGTGCCGCTTACCTGGGACGGGCTGAAGACCACGAGGGCGCTCGCCGACGAGGGCACCCCCGTCAACGTCACCCTGTGCTTCTCGGCGGCGCAGGCGATCCTGGCGGCGAAGGCCGGCGCCGCCTTCGTCTCGCCCTTCGTCGGCCGCCTCGACGACATCGGCCACGAGGGCATGGACCTGATCGCCGACATCGTCGAGATCTTCGCCGCCTACCCCGACACGATCGACACCGAAGTGCTCGTCGCCTCGGTGCGCACCCCCGTCCACGTCATCCAGGCGGCGAAGATGGGCGCCCACGTCGCCACCCTGCCCCCCGCCGTGCTCCGCCAGCTCGCCCTCCACCCGCTCACCGACAAGGGGCTCGCCGCCTTCGTCAAGGACTGGGAAGGCACGGGCCAGAGCATCCTCTAGGGACCCCATGTTCGCGCAACTCGGCCAGCTCCTCGGCCTCGCCGCCGACCCCTCGACCCCCGCCGACCCCCAAGCCCGCGTCAGGCTGGCGACCGCCGCCCTCATGATCGAGGCCGCCCGGATGGACGGCCGCCTCGACGCCGCCGAGCAGGACGCGATCCACGGCCTCCTGCGCGAACGCTTCGCCCTGGGCGACGCCGAGGCCGACGCCCTCGTCGACGCGGCCGGGGCGGCGGCGGCGGACAGCGCCGGCTGGCAGGGCTTCACCCGCACCCTCGTCGACGGCCTCGACCCGGACGAGCGGGTCGGGATCGTCGAGATGATGTGGGAGGTGGCCTACGCCGACGGCGTGCTCCACGACCTGGAGGCGAGCCTCATGCGCCGCCTCGGCGGTCTCCTCTACGTGGGCGAACGCGACCGGGGGGAAGCGCGCAAGCGGGTGCTGCGCCGCCTGGGGCTCGATCACTGAAGCCTGAGCCGTTACGCTTCGCGCCCGCGGACGCGAAGCGTAATCTCACCCGAACGCCCCGATGTGGTGGATGATCCCCGACCCCAGCCGCCGGATCAGGTCGTAGTCGCGGCTGATCGGGCGGAACAGGGTCTCGTGCTCGGCGGCGTAGGACTGGGCGCCGTTGGCGCCGCAGGTGGCGGGCTCGCCGTAGTCGAGGGCCTCCATGCTGCCGGTGAGCGGGAACACCTCGGCCAGCAGGTCGAGGGCGGACTCCACGTCGAGGCGCATGAGGCGCATGACGAGCTCGTCGTGGGTGGTCGCGTGGCGGTCGCTGAAGTCGGGGACGTGGATCGCCTTCAGCATCAGCGACTGGATGAGCGCGATCCGAAGGGCGTGCATGACGTGGAGGTTGTCGCGGGTCTCCTCGTCGATGGCGATCGGCTTCTCGCCGGTCTCGCGGGTCATCCGCCGGTGCTCGCGCAAGGCGCGGGCGAGGTCGGTGTAGTCGCGGGCGAAGACGCGGAAGATCCGCCCGAGCCGGTCGTGCAGGCGCATGGCCTCGACGAAGTCGCCGACGGTGCGCAGCTCCTTCGCCAGCGCCTCGTCGCGCTCGAGCTGCGCCCGGCGCAGCCAGACGCCGGGGTCGAACAGGGCGAGGTAGGCTTCGAGCACGTCGAGGTCGGTGAACTTGAAGGCGTGCTCGACCATGTTGAGCAGGCACCGAAAGCGCGGGCTCTCGCGGTAGAGGGCGTGGAAGCGCTCGGGGTCCTTGTCGACCGCCTGCCCGACGCCGCCGATCGTGTTGCCCAGGATGCCCAGCTGCTGGAGGATCGCGTTGTGCGGGATGGCGCGGATCTGGGACGGGTGCTCGAGCGGCTTCTCGGCGCCCCGGTCGTGCTGGCGCTTCATCGCGCGCGAGCCGGTGGGGTAGAGGAGGTTGACCCCGAACGCGCCGAGGAAGGTGGCGTAGCAGGGGTCGTCGATCACGCTCCGGTTGAACTGGCGGACGGCGGCGAAGAACTCGTCGGTGTAGAGGCGCTGGGCGTAGAGGGGGTCGGCCTCGCCTTCGGGCATCTCGTTCGCGGGCGCCAGGACGTGCTCGACGGCGCGGGTCAGCATCGCAAGGGCGCTCTCCCCGGCGAGGAACCACAGGTAGCCGTCGCCGCCCTGGAAGGAGGTTTCCTGGACGAGGCGGACCCCGGCCGCCTCGAAGCGGCGGCGCGATTCGGGGGTGTCGTAGTAGCGGAAGCGGTCGACGACGCTCTCGGGGTGGGCGCCCCGGCCGATGCTCTCGCCGTGGGTGTCGAAGACGAGAAGTTCGATCCCCTCCAGCCCGTGCGCCTTCAGGGCGTCGACGAGGTCGAGCCTGAGGCGCTCGATCATGAAGGAGGCGGCGGGCTGGCCGATGAAGCGGCCGGCGTCGGAGAAGCCGGTCTGGATGCACATCCTGCCTCGTGCCCGCAGGTAGTCGCGGTAGGGCTCGAAGGCGAGCACCTCGCGCATCAGGTCGGCGCCGTGCTCCAGCGCCTTCGCCGTCTCGAACAGGGGCGAGATGTCGACCCTTTTGTCGACCCCGAAGAGCTTCGCGTAGTAGAGCGCCGTAAGCAGGGTGAGCGGCGTCTCGGTCTCGGCGATGAGGAAGCGGATCGGCTCGCTGCCGTCGAGGTGCTTTAAGACCTGCTGGATCAGCATGAAGACGCGGGGCGCCGTCGCCCGCTCGCCCGCGAGCGAGCCGAAGTTGATCGTCTGCGGCTTCGCCTTGACGATCAGCTCCGCCACGTCGTGCAGGTAGCTCAGGCGGTGGGTGGGGTCGTCCGGCTGGCGTTCCATGCCGATCGTCTTGCGGATCGCGTTGTGGAGCTGGATCGCGTTGATCCGGAAGTGCGAGCGGGCGGCGCAGAGCCCCTGCGTTGCGATCTCGCTCCTGAGGACGAAGAGGGCGCGCTTCGTCTCGGGCAGGGCGGCGGCCTTGAGCGCCCGCTCGACGAGGGCGCGCAGGATGGCGGCGTCGGCGAGGCGCTCCTCGCCCTTGCCGACGACGGCGCGGGCGAGCGCGGCGAGGTCGGCCTCGAAGGAGGGGTCGCCGCCCTTCAGCGCCGCGAAGCCCCTGCACTCCTCCTCGAGGTTGCGGATGGCGAGCGCGAGCTTGGCCTCGATCAGTTCGAGCGTGCCGTTGAGGGCGCCGCCGTCGCCCATCCCCCGGACGCGGCGCACGGCGTTCCGGTAGTAGCGCAACTGGCTCGCCTGGACGATCATCCGCTTGGAAAGCGTCACCGTCCAGCCGATGTCGGAGCGCCCGTCGGTGTCGTAGCCGACCCAGGAGGCGATGCTGACGAGGCGCGGCACGACCTTCAACGCCGCCTCCTCGCCGAAGCGGGCGACGGCGAGGTCGAAGAGCCAGCCGTAGAGGGTGTGGAGGGCGGCGCGCAGGTTGGCGATCGCCTCCATCGACCAGGCGTGCTCGACGTCGAGGCCGAGGTCGGCCTCGGGCCGGTGCGCCCGCGCCTCGACCCGGCCGAGAAGGTCCTCCCGCCCGGCGTCGTCCAGGGGCTCGCCGTCCTTGCGGCCGGTGGCGAGGGTCACGAGGTCGCGGGAGAGGTCGAGGGAGAGGCTGAAGGTGGGGTGGGCCGTGATGACGAAGCCGAAATGGACCCGCTCGACGAGGTCCTTGAAGGCGGCGAGGTCGCCCGATTCGCCCAGCGCGCCCTCGACCAGCGCCACGACCCGCCGCCGGTTCGCGTCCGGGTCCATCTCGCCCAGGTAGGCGCGGATGCGCTCGGCGCGCTTGAGAAAGGCGCGGGCCGTGAGGCGTCTTAGGATCGCGTCGACCCCCCGCTCGTCGAGGCGACCCCCGATCAGGTCGCGCAGGATGTCGTAGGCCAGGAGCCTGATCGGGTTCGCGTGCGGGTTGACGTCGACCCTGTCGCGGTGCTCGCGCAGGCGCCCGGTGAGACGGTCCAGACGGTCGCCGACCTTGGCGCCGGTCTCGGGGACGGCGGGCTGCAGCGTCGTGATCTTCGCGGCCTTGACCATGGGGGATCCCTACCTCTCCATACGGCGGTGCGGCGGGGCTGCATCGCCGGCAGGGGAACGCCCCCCATGGTCCCCCTCCCGGCTTGACCCCGTGCCAGGGCCTCCTAGGCTCGCCTGCCGAACCTGCCTGAGCCTGTTTCGCGGGAGACCGGATGCCGCGCAAGCCCCTATGGGTCCTTCTCGCCATCTTTTGCCTGTCGTTCCCGAGGACGGCCCCGGCGCAGAGCGAGCCCGAGGCGGTCGTGCGAAAGGCGACCGCCGTCCTGCACGCCTTCCTGGAGGGCGAGCAGGGGGTGCACATGCGGCGCTACGTCCAGAACGCCTACGGGGTCATGGTCTTTCCCGAGATGCTGCGGGCGGGCTTTCTCATCGGCGCCGAGCACGGGCTCGGCGTCTTCCTCACCCGCGACCCGGCGAGCGGGGCGTGGCGCGGCCCGGCCTATTTCGAGATCTTCGGCGGCAGCATCGGCCTCCAGCTCGGCGGGCAGAGCACCGACGTGGTGCTCGCCGTCATGAACAGGGGGGCCGTCGACAAGCTGGTCAGATCGCGCTTCAAGCTCGGCGCCGACGTCAGCATGGCCGTCGGGCGCGTCGGCGGCACGATCGGCGCCGGCACGACCGTCAACCTCGGCGAGGACGTCTACGTCTTCGCCATGAGCCGGGGCCTCTACGGCGGGGTCGCCCTCGACGGCTCGGTCGTGGTGCCGCGCGAGGACTGGACCTCCGCCTATTTCGGCCGACCCGTGCAGACCGTGCCGGTGCTGCGCGGCGAGGAGACGCCGCCGCCCTCCACCCGCGACCTGATGGCCGCCCTCGACCTGTTCTAGGTCTTACCCCGTCCTTGCCCGGAGCCCGCCTTGCGCCCTCTTTGGATCGTCCTCGCCCTTCTCGCCGTCCTCGGCACCGGCTACGCCGCCTACAGCCTGACGGCCGCCCCACCGCCCGCCGAACAGGGCTCCTCGGACGCGCTCGCCGGCGCCGTCGCCGAGATCGCCGAGCGCGACGCCGCGGCGACGGCGACGCTTCGTGAACGCTACCCGGCGCTCGCCGACCCCGACCTCGGGCGGCAGGTCGGCGCCGACGCGACGCGAGCGGACGTGGAGGCGCGGCGGCGGGCGCTCGAAGCGGCGGCGGAGGCGCTGCGCCGGTCGCGGCCGGAGCTGCGGGCGATGCAGGACGGGCTCGCCGCCGACCTGCCCCTGATCCTGGAGCGGAACGGGGTGGCGCCCGAGACGCGGCAGGCGCTGATCCAGGGCTTCACGGGCCGCGAGGCGTCGGGGACGAACCTTACCCTGGCGCTCGCGGACGCCACCGAGGCGGCCTACGGGGCGGAGGCGGCGCTGCTCGCCCTCCTCGACGAGGCGTGGGGGACGTGGCGGCGCGGCGAGAACGGGCTCGTCTTCGAGGATCCGGCGGACCAGGCCCGCTTCGACGACCTGCGCGCCCGGACGCTCGAAGCGCAGGGCGCGCGGCGGGATCGGCTCGACGAATGGCAGAGCCATCGGCGGCGGCTGATGCAGGCCTTCGGCGGCTGAACGCAGGGGGGCGGGACGCTCAGGCGGCGTGCCGGAAGGGCGCTTGACCCTCTCCGGAAGGCTCGGGCTTCGGCGGGGCCGCCATCGTGGCGCGGGCCTTCAGGTAGGCGCCGATCGCGGCGAGGTCGGCCTCGCCGCCGCCGAAGATGTGGCGGTACATCTCGAGGAACATGTCGACCGTGTCGGCGAGGCCCCAGGGCCTGCCGTCGCGGCGCAGGCGGTGGGTGATGACGGCGGCGGCCAGATCGTCGCGGAACTGCTCGACGACGCGGGGGGGTGCCCCCGCTTTGTCGAACAGGACCGCGATGAGGCGCAGAGCGCGGCCGGTCTCGAAGGCGCCCTTGGGCTCGCTGAGGCCGGCCAAGCGGTGCATGGCGAAGACCAGCGACTCGCCGGGGCCGAGGGGAAGGCCGTCCTCGGACAGGCCGCCCGCGCGCCTGCCGCCCGTGAAGGGCTGGCCCAAGACCCCGGCGCGGAACGCGCGCTGCGGATCGTCCTGCGGCGAGAGCGGCATCGGTCCTGCGGTCCCCTGTCCGGCGGCGAAATTGTCGGAAAGCCTGACAGTTTTACGGGCGGTCGCGGGAACAGGGCAAGCGATTAAGAGGCCGGGAACGGGCCTCAGGCGGCGACGCCGAACTCCCGCCCCGCCTCGACCAGAAGCCCCCAGACGTAGGGGGCAAACGAACGGTTGACGAGGATGAGAATGCTGTTCGCCTTGAAGGCGAGAACCACGTCGGCCTTGCCGAAGACCGTGCGGGTGGCGAAGCCGGCGGCCGCCCGCTCCGGGTGCAGGTCGACGGGGCAGGCGGCGGCCAGCACGTCGCGGCGGGCAGGCCCCTCGACCTCGATGGCGGCAAAACGCATCGACAGGTCGACGAGCGCGTGGGGCTCGTCCCCGAACGCGCCGTCGAGCCCCGCCAGCATCGCCGGCCCCTCGCCTTCCCCGCCCAGGAGCAGCCACTCGTCCGGGCCGAGCTTCAGGGCGAGACTGGCGCCCTCGCCCGTCATTCGGTTCATGTCCGTCGGCAGGCCGTGGCCGAACGCCCCCCCCGCCGACCGCGCCACGGGGTCCCCGCCGCGCAGGTCGAGGACGGCGAGGCCGCTGCGGTCGGAAAGGCGCAGGCCGGCGTTCGCCGCCTGCGGGCGGGGGGCGTCGGCGAGCGCCGAGCGGAAGACGGGCTCAGCCATGGAGGCGCTTTCCTTCGGGATCAAGGAAGACGGGGTCGACGACGGAGACGGCGGCGACCGAGCCGTCGAGTTGCGGCACGTGGAGGGTCTGCCCCTTGCGGGTTTTGCCGCCCGCGACGAGCGCGAGCGCGAAGGAACGGCCGAGATCCGGGCTGTCGTAGCTCGACGTGACGTGGCCGATCATCGTCATCGGCACGGGCTCGCTCGGGTCGGCCACGATCTGCGCCCCCTCGTCGAGGACCAGATCCGGGTCCTCGGTCAGGAGGCCGACGAGCTGCTTGCGGTCGTCGCGCTTCAGGTCCGGGCGCTCCAGCCCGCGCCGGCCGACGAAGTCGCCCTGCTTCTTGACGATCCAGGACATGCCGAGATCGTGCGGCGTCACCGTGCCGTCGGTGTCCTGGCCGACGATGACGTAGCCCTTCTCGGCGCGAAGGACGTGCATCGTCTCGGTGCCGTAGGCGACGATCCCGTGCTTCTGCCCCGAGGCCCAGATCGCCCCCCAGACGTGGCGGCCGTAGCCCGCCGGCACGTTGACCTCGAAGCCCGTCTCCCCCGTGAAGCTGATGCGGAAGATCCGGGCCGGCACCCCCGCCACCTTCCCTGAGCGCCAGTGCATGTGCGGGAAGGCGTCGGCGTCCATGTCGATCCCCTCGACGAGGGGGGCCAGCACCTCGCGCGCGTTCGGGCCGTTGAGCGCCATCGTCGCCCATTCCTCGGTGACGGAGGTGCAGTAGACCTTGAGGTCCGGCCACTCGGTCTGGAGCCACTCCTCCAGCCACGCGAGGACGCGGGGCGCGCCCCCCGTCGTCGTCGTCATGTGGAAGCGGTCATCCTTGAGGCAGGCGGTGACGCCGTCGTCCATCACCATGCCGTCGTCGCGCAGCATGAGGCCGTAGCGGCACTGCCCGACCGGCAGCTTCATCCAGGCGTTCGTGTAGATCCGGTTGAGGAACGCCCGCGCGTCCGGGCCCTGCACGTCGATCTTGCCCAACGTGGAGGCGTCGAACAGGCCGCACGTCTCGCGCACCGCCTTGCACTCGCGCCGGACGGCCGCGTGCATGTCCTCGCCGGCCTTCGGGAAATACCACGCCCGCTTCCAGGTGCCGACGTCCTCGAAGACGGCGCCCTCCGCCTCGGCCCAGTCGTGGATCGGGGTCTTGCGGACCACGTCGAAGAGGGGACCCTTGCTGTGCCCGACCATGGCACCGAAAGTCGCCGGGACGTAGGGCTGGCGGAAGGTCGTCGTGCCCACGGCCGGGACGCTCGTGTTCAGCTTGGCCGCGACGATGGCGAGCGCGTTGACGTTCGAGGTCTTGCCCTGGTCGGTGCCCATCCCCGTCGTCGTGAAGCGCTTGATGTGCTCGATCGAGCGCAGCCCCTCGGTGAGGGCGACGCCCAGATCCTTCGCCGTCACGTCGTTCTGGAAGTCGACGAACGCCTTGGCGCGCAGCCCCTCCCGGTCGGAGGGGACGAGCCAGAGGGGAAGGAGGGGGGCGGCCTCGGGTTCGTTCGCGCCGAACGCCTCGCCCGGCTTCGCCTCGGCCCCGGCCGCGAGCCTGCCCGCCTCGGCGCCGCCTTCGAGGGCGCCCTTGAACGACAGGTCGCCGTTGCAGGCCCCGACGGAAACGTTCGGCTGCGGCGCCTCGCCCGGCACGAAGGCGGCGAGGCTATCGTCGAAGACGAGCAGCCCGCGCGCCTGGCTGTGCAGCGACACGTTCGGGTTCCAGCCGCCGGACATGAGCAGGCAGTCGCAGGGCAAGGGCTGGCCGAGCGCACCGACGATGCGTCCTTCCCCGTCGATCTCGCTCAGGTACGCCCGCTGGACGCGCAGGCGCCCGTCGGTGTCGACGACGACGGTGCGGGGGCGGAGCGCCACGCCCGCCGCCTCGGCCTCGGACGCCAGCGCGCCCGCGTGGGGGCGCACGTCGGCGAGCGTCACCTTGGCCCCGGCGCGGGCGAGGTCGATCGCGGCCGCGTAGGCGCTGTCGTTGTTGGTGAAGACGAGCACGTCCCGCCCCGGCAGCACGCCCCAGCGGTTGAGGTAGGCCCGGCCCGCCGACGCCAGCATGACGCCCGGCCGGTCGTTGCCGACGAAGACGAGCGGGCGCTCGATGGCCCCCGTGGCGATCACGACCCGCCGCGCCCGGATGCGCCACAGGCGCTGGCGGGGAAGGTCCGGCCCGCTGCCCGGCGGCAGGTGGTCCGTGACCCGCTCCAGGGCGGTCAGGTAGTTGTAGTCGTAGTAGCCGGTCAGCGTCGTCCGGGTGAGGACGCGCACCTCGGGCATGGCGGCGAGGTCGGCGGCCGCGCGGCGGGCAAACGCGAGGTTGCCGGGCTCGACCCGCCCCAGCGTCCCGCTCTCCATGAGGAGCGAGCCGCCGAGTTCCGGGTTCTCGTCGACGAGGATGACCCGCGCGCCGGAGCGCCCCGCCGCGAGCGCCGCCGCGAGCCCAGCGGGGCCGGCGCCCACGACCAGCACCTCGCAGTGGACGTGGCGGTGGAGGTAGCGGTCGGGGTCGCCCTCGGTCGGCGCCTTGCCGAGCCCCGCCGCCTCGCGGATGCGGGGCTCGTACACCTTGTGCCAGGCCGACGCCGGCCACTTGAACGTCTTGTAGTAGAACCCGGCCGGGAAGAGCGGCGAGAGCGCGTCGTTGACGGCGCCCACGTCGCGCTCCAGCGACGGGTTGCGGTTCTGGCTCTCGGCGTTCAGCCCATCGAACAGCTCGACCACGGTGGCGCGGGTGTTGGGGTCGGAGCGCCCGCCCCCCATCTCGACCTGGACCAGCGCGTTCGGCTCCTCCGAACCCGCCGCCACGATGCCGCGCGGGCGGTGGTACTTGAAGCTGCGCCCGACGAGGTGGACGCCGTTGGCGAGGAGCGCCGAGGCGAGCGTGTCGCCGACGCAGCCTTGATAGGACTTGCCGTCGAAGGTGAAGCGGATCGGCTTCGCGCGGTCGACGCGGCCGCCCTCGGGCGTGCGGCAGGACTGGCTCACGGGCGTTCCCCCTCGACGCGCTCGGGCGCCACCCGGTTCTCGGCGTAGGCGTGGCGCGGGCTGCCCACGTCCGGCAGGCGGGCCTTCAGCTCTTCGATCGACGGCGCCTTCTCGCCCATCGGGTAGATGGCGAGGAACCTGTCGGTCACGGTGTCGCGCGCCGCGTTGAACCAGCGCCCGCAGCCGTGGCTATGGACCCAGCGCTCGAAGTGGACCCCCTTCGGCGACTTGCGCTGGAACAGGTAGTCGCGCCACGTCTCGTCGGAGGCGTCCTCCGGCTTCAAGGGCCGCGCGATGTGCGCCTCGCCGCCGCAGCGGAACTCGATCTCGGCGCGCGGGCCGCAGAAGGGGCAGTCGATCTGGAGCATGGTTCGTTGCCTCTAGTGCGCCACCGCCGCCGCCGCCGCCTCGTCGATGAGACGGCCGGTCTTGAAGCGGTCCAGGGTGTAGGGGGCGTTGATCGGGTGCGGCTCGCCCTTCGCCACCGTGTGGGCGAAGACGTGGGCCGAGCCCGGCGTCGCCTTGAAGCCGCCCGTGCCCCAGCCGCAGTTGACGAACAGGTTCTCGACCGGGGTCCTGCCGATGATCGGGCTCCGGTCCGGGGTCACGTCGACGATCCCGCCCCACTGGCGCAGCATCCGGCAGCGCGAGAAGATGGGGAACAGCTCCAGGATCGCCTCCAGCGTGTGCTCCAGGATCTGCACGCCCCCGCGCTGGCTGTACGACACGTACTGGTCGGTGCCGGCGCCGATGACGAGCTCGCCCTTGTCCGACTGGCTGAGGTAGGCGTGGACCGCGTTCGACATGACGACGCAGGGGAAGACCGGCTTCATCGGCTCCGAGACCAGCGCCTGGAGCGGCACGCTCTCGAGCGGCATCCGAAAGCCCGCCATCGTGCAGAGGACCGAGGTGTGCCCGGCGGCGACGATGGCGACCTTCTTCGCCCGGATGGCGCCCCTGGTCGTCTGGACGCCCGTGACCCTGCCCCCCTCCACGTCGATCCCCGTCACCTCGCAGTTCTGGATTACGTCGACCCCGCGCGCGTCGGCGCCGCGGGCGTAGCCCCAGGCGACGGCGTCGTGCCGGGCCGTGCCGCCGCGCCGTTGCAGGGCGGCGCCGACGACGGGGTAGCGGGCGCCGGGGTCGATCGAGAGCGGCGGGCAGAACGCCTTCGCCTGCTCGGCCGTCAGCCACTCGTTGTCGACGCCGTTCAGGCGGTTCGCGTAGACGTGGCGCTTGAACACCTGCACGTCGTGGACGTTGTGGGCGAGCATCATGACGCCGCGCGGGCTGAACATGACGTTGTAGTTCAGTTCGCCCGTGAGCCCCTCCCAGAGCTTCACGCTGTGGTCGTAGAGCTTCGCACTCTCGTCGTAGAGGTAGTTGGAGCGGATGATCGTCGTGTTGCGGCCCGTGTTGCCGCCGCCGAGCCAGCCCTTCTCCAGGACCGCGACGTTGGTGATCCCGTGTTCCTTGGCGAGGTAGTAGGCCGTGCCGAGCCCGTGCCCGCCGGCGCCGACGACGACGACGTCGTAGGCGGGCTTCGGCTCCGGGCTCCGCCAGGCGGTGTGCCAGTTCTTATGGTTCGTCAGCGCGTTGCGGGCGATCGAGAAGATGGAGTAGCGCTGCATCGCGGTCGAAGGCTCCGCTTGGGGCTGACGGGGACGGGGGCGGCAAGGGATCAGATAAACGGACCCCCCGCCCCCGCTTTGCAGGGGGCGACCTCCGCTTGCCCGTTTGCGCAAGGATCGCCCTTGTAGGCGCCTATGGCAAGCGGTTGATCGAACGCCTACACTTCGGGCGTCACGATACCGGGCCGGGAGGGGCGTTGCCGCATGGACGGAGTTGGGGCGGAATCACGCGAGGCGGGCGAGGCGGCGGCGGCCGCGGCGACGGCCGGGGACCAGGCCGAGACGATCGTCTTCTTCCTCGTTCCCGACTTCTCGATGATCTCGTTCACGAGCGCCGTCGAGCCGCTCCGGCTCGCCAACCGCGTCGCCGGGCGGCGGCTCTACCGCTGGGTCGTCGCGTCCAAGGACGGCGGACCGGTCCGCGCCTCGAACGGCATCGGCGTACAAGTCGACACGGGCCTTGATCGGCTCGCCCCCGTCCCCGGCGAGCCTTTGCCCACCGTCTGCCTCGTCTCGGGCGTCGGCGGCGAACGCTACCAGGACAGGGACGTGTTCGCGTGGCTGCGGCGCCTCGACCGGCACGGCGCCACGATCGGGGCGCTCTGCACGGGCGCGCACGTCCTGGCCCGTGCCGGCCTCATCACCGACCACCGCTGCACGATCCACTGGGAGAACCTGCCGGGCTTCATCGAGGCGTTCCCCGACATCGACGTGGCCTCGGACCTGTTCGAGGTCGACCGGAACCGCTTCACCTGCTCCGGCGGCACCGCCCCTCTCGACCTCATGCTCAACCGCATCGCCGGGCGGCACGGCGACGAGCTGGCGACCAAGGTCTCCGAGCAGTGCCTCCTCGATCGCATCCGCGGCGCCCAGGACCGGCAGCGGATGCCGATCCGGGTGCGCCTCGGCGTCCATCACCCGAAGCTCGTGCTGGCGATCGAGCTGATGGAGGCGAACATCGAGGAGCCCTTGGGCCAGGAAATGCTGGCCAAGTACGTGGGCCTGTCGCGCCGGCAGCTGGAGCGGCTGTTCCGCCGCTACCTCGGCCGCACGCCCGCGCAATACTACCTCGAGCTCCGCCTGGAGCAGGCGCGCCACCTCCTCTACCAGACCGACCTCCCGATCATGAACATCGCCTGCGCCTGCGGCTTCGTCTCGGCCTCGCACTTCTCCACCTGCTACCGGCAGATGTACGGCAAGACCCCCCGCGCCGAGCGCAGCGAGGCGGCGTGAAGGACAGGCCGAGCGCAGCGAGGCGGCGTGAGGGGTGCGCCCAGCGAGGCGGCGTTGGCGGAGACAAGGGCCTCGTTAACCGGCCCTTAACCCGCAGCGTCTAGTCTCACGACACCCAACGCAGGATATCGAGGGCATGACGTTGAACATCAGCGCGCATCATTCGTCGGAAAACAGCGGTCTTCCGGTCCACGCTCGAGGCGACCGGGACACGAGGGCCGGGTCCGCCACGATCGACCCCGGCGCGGATCGCGCGTTCAGGATCGACGGGGGGATGCTGGGTTTCGATCACCTGTCCCTTTTCCATCTGTCCCCGTTGAGCGACGAGCCTTCCGAGTTCAGGCTGTTGCAGTCCGTGGAAGACCCGGACGTCGGCTTCGTCGTCATGAGCCTGAAGGACAAGGACTTCTACCTCGACCACGCGCCCGACGCCCGGGCCGGCGACGCGAGCCTCGACGACATCGAGATCATGAACGTGGTGAACATCGACAAGGATTCCAACGGCGCCGATTTCTACGTCAACCTGAGGGCGCCCCTGTTCTTCAACAGGAAGTCGCGGGTCGCCAAGCAGGTCGTCCTGAACGATAGCAAGTACCCCATTCGTCTGAAGATCCTTAAGTAGGAAGTGGTTTAAATCTCGTACTGATTGGAAAATCGGGGCGCCTTGCGCGGGTTCACGTTCGCGCAAGGCGTCTTTTCGTCGAATCGACGCGGTAGAAACCCCTCCCGAGCGGCGACGCGCGGGCGCACGCGTCACCGCCCCGGACCGTGCCGACCGCGGGCGGCAGCGGGACGAAGACCCGCACGAGGCGACCGGCGAACCTAGCCGATCCGGGCCATCGCGATGCCGACGACGATGACGGCGGCGGCGGCCGAGCGCCAGCGGGTCGGGGGTTCGCGCAGGAGCACGGCCGACAGGACGGCGGCGAACAGGACGCTCGATTCGCGCAAGGCGGCGACGAGCCCGATCGGCGCCGCCGTCATCGCCCAGATCACGATCCAGTAGGCCCCGAGCGACATGGCGCCGCCGGCGAAGCCGCTTCGCCAGAAGGGCCGAAGGGCGGTCAGCCCGCCGACGCCGCGCGCGATCAGCAGCACGCCCAGCATCAGCGTGCCGTCGAGCAGGAACAGCCAGACCGCGTAGCCGTGCGCCGAGCCGTTGGCGCGGGCGCCGAAACCGTCGGTGACGGTGTAGCTGGCGATGAAGGCCGACGTCGCCAGGGAGAAGGCGACGGCGCGGCCTTCGAGGCGGGCAAGGTCGCGCCCGCCCCGGATCGACATGAGCCACACGCCGACGACGAGAAGCGCGACGCCCAGCATCGCCAAGGGGGTGAGCCGTTCGCCGAAGAGGAACAGGGCGCTCGTGACGAGGAGCGGCGCCGTCCCGCGCGCGATCGGGTAGACCTGCCCGAAATCGCCGGCACGGTAGGCCTGGATCAAGAACAGGTTGTAGCCGACGTGAAACAGCGCCGAGACGAGGAGCCAAGGCCACGCTTCCACGTGCGGGACGCCGACGAACGGCAAGGCGAGCGCCGAAAGGACGGCCGCCGCGAACGTGATGAGCATCACCGACGAGAAGCGGTCCAGCCCCATTTTGACGATCGCGTTCCAGCCCGCGTGCAGGGCCGCCGCCGCCAGGACCGCACCGAAGACGACCGGTTCCATCGTCATCCCTGAAAAACACCCCCTGAAACGACCGCCAACGACCCTCGCGCGCCCGTTCCGCCGGCACGGCATCGACCTCGTCGCCCCGCCAACGCACCTGCCAGCCCTTCACCCTCCGGGGTTCCGCCGAACCGATCCGAAAAGGAAAGCCGCATCACCCCCGCCCTCGCGGCCGAGGGGTCCACCACCGTCGCCCGAAGGCCGCTCGCGCGCCCATGCCCGCCCCCGGCGCACCCACGACCGGCGGCCCCGTCCCCACCATGCGCCCGTTCCCGATCCCCGCGCCAGCCCGTCCGTCAAGGTTCGAAGCGTCGCACGACGATGCGCTCACCCTTCGCTTCGCCTTAAGTCAAGGGATTACCGCCGTCTCCGGTAAAGACAACAATCCTAATTTCGTGTTAACCTCCCGGCACCACACTCTGTCAGGGAGTCTTTCCATGCCCGCCCTTGCCGCCGTCGTTTCCGCCGCGCCCGCGCTTTGCACGAACGAACCCAGGCCCCGCACCCCCGCGCAGGCCGAGGCCAGCCGGAGGAACGGCGCCCGCTCGCGCGGCCCCGTCACCGACGCCGGCCGGCGGCGCAGTTCGCAGAACAGCGTCCGCCACGGCCTGCGGAGCAAGGCGCCGGTGCTGGGCGCAGAAGACGCCCGCCACCTTGCCGCGCTCCGCTCGGACCTCCTGCGCCGCTGGCCGGTGGCGACGCCGGTCGAGCGCCACTGGCTGGAGCGCCTCGCGGCCTGCCACCTCCGTCAGGCGAAGCTGGAGGCGGTCGAGTTCCTGGCGATGGACGCCCTCCTGTTCGACGCGGACGAACCCGACGCCCCCCATGGGGGACAACGCCTGCCCTCGCTCGCCACGCTCTTGCGCTACCGCCGGCAGGTGGCGCGCGAGATGGAGGAGGCGGGACGGAACCTGCACCGCCTGATCGACGGGCGGCTGCACCGCATGGACGGCACGGACGAACCCGACGCCTGGGAGGAAGAGGAAGACGACGACGCGGATGAGGCGGACGGCTGGCGCGGCGCCGACGCCGGTACGGACGAACCCGGGCCCGAGGCGGCGCCGTCCGGCCCCGTCTTCCCCGACCCGCGCCGCGACCCCGTCGGCCGGTGCCGGGCAAAGCGCGGGGAGACGGAGGCCCGGTTCGAGGCGGGCGGGCGCGGGTGACGGGACGGCACGGACGAACCCGACATATGCGAGGAGGAGGGCGAGGGCGATGCGGACGGCTGGAGCGGTGACGGGGAAGCATGGAACGAAGGCGGAGACGGCGACGCCGGCCCCTGCACGAACGAACCCGAGGATGACGAGGACGCGCCTCGGCCCGAGAGCAGGGAGCCCGTCGGCGGGGATGAAGCCTGCGGGAGGCGCCGACCCGCGGACCGGTTCCCGCCACCGTTCGTCCAGGCCCCGGCACGAAACCCTCTTGGGAGCGCCTGACAGAACCGCCGCCGCTTGACCCAGCGAAAGGCGGTGAGGGCGGCGGCAAGGTGGAAGGATTCGAAGAGGCGGGCGTGCGCTGGTGGCGGGTGTCGAGGCGGCGGAACGGGGCGAACTGTGCCAAGGTCCGCTCGACCGGCCGGCAGTGCCGGCCGAGCCCCTCATTGGCTTCGATGCCGCGCCTCGTGCCGGCTTGCAGCGCGAGACGGGGCGCGATCGCACGCCGTTCCGGCCCGCGCCGGCAGCGGTCGCAGCCGTAGCCGACCCGCCTTGCGGCTCGGCGTCGGCGCGCGGCTTCCCGGGCCGCTTTTGCGGTCGCCCCTGGCACTCGGCGGATCGGCGCGGCCGCATCGACCGGCGGGACGGACTCGCGGCCGCCATGCACGTTGGCGCCGGTCAGGTGCGAAGCCGGCGGCTCGCCCCCGCCGTCGACGATGCCGCGGCGCCCTCGTCAGGCTTTGCCTGCCGCCCCCCGATCAAGTCGGTGGCAGGCTCTGCGGGTCGGATGCTCGGTTTGCCAAGCATGGGGCCGGGCCTGACCGTGAACCGGGCGTGAGGGCGCGAAGGCATCCGCACGCCCCGTCTCGCCGCCCCGCCCCCGATCGGGTCGGGGACGGGCTTTTCGACCGCACGCCGGCGCCGTCCACGGCGACACGGACCAAGCCGACGCCGTCGTGCCTGCACGGCGGGTCCGGCACGCGCCCGCGCATCGCCCGCTGGATGCCGCCTTGGCCTCTTGCCGGTCGCGCAGGCGTCGCCGGCGAAGCCTGCCCCCGCTTGAAAGGGGATCATGCCCGAACCTCCCGCCACCCTGTACGGCAAGCATTTCCAAGGATTGTCGGTGCGCGGCACGAACAGGATGCCGACCGAGGCTTGCCGGGCGGGCACGCGCCCGCCCTTCGGGACGGATCGACGCCTCGCGTTGATGGGGCATGGCGGATCGGGTGGGATCGAGGGCGCGGTGCCCCCCACGGAACGTCGAAGGGGAAGGGCGCGGCCATGCCGAACCGCATGGCGGCAAGACCTCAACGTCCCGTTCCGTCAGGTGCCCTGAGGTTGGCTCTTACGGCGGAAGCAGCCTCGAACGGGGTCGAAAAGGGAAGGCAAGGCCCCCACCAGCGGGCGCGAAGCGTCGCTCTTGTGCGAATGCTCGAACCGAAACGCGACCTCCCTCTGCCCGGAATCGGCGCCCGCGCCGATCAAGGGCGGGCGAGGCGGCCGCAGCGCGGCTTTCAGGGGCCGGCCGGTGCGGCGGCGATCGGAGGGGCGCCTTGCCCGTCCCGTGCGGGCAGGCGGAACCAGGCGGGACGCTCGAACAGCCAGGGGAAGCCGAGGCGGCGCATCAGGTGGTGGAAGAGGAGCGGCACGCCGATTCCGGCCGTCGTCGCCAGCAGGATGAGGATGGCCGGTTGGCTGACGAGGCCAAGGCGCAGCAGCGCCTCGCGCAACGCCGCCGTGACCAGGGTGTGCATGACGAAGATCGGGAGCGTGTAGCCGCCGAGGCGGACGAGGAAGCCCGCTTGGCCGCCCGCGGCAAGGCGCATGCAAAGCGCCAGGACGGCGGCGACGCCAAGACAGCGGACGACGAGTTCGACGAGGGGATAGGCGAGGAAGCCGAGATGGGTGGCGGTAAGGCAGAGGACGAGGTAGCCGGCGAGCCCGGCGAGCACGGCGGGCCAGCCGGGGCGACGCTCCAGGCCGAGGACGAAGCCCGAGCAGGCGTGGCCGAGGGCGAAGAAGACGAAGAACTGCGTCGTCTGGGCCAGGGCGTAGTGGTAGCCCTCGTAGGGTGCCGCGAAGAGCACGGCGGCGGGTGCCACGACGAGCGCCGCCGGCAGGCGGGACGTGAGCTTGACGAGCACGTAGTAGATGACGAGCGCCCAGATGAACCACGTGATGTTGATCGGCCAGAACGGGAACAGGACGATCCGCACCGCGTCGATCGGATGGTTCGCGTAGGCCGCGAAGGCGAAGCGGGCGCCGTATTGCAGCACGTTCCAGACGAGGAAGACGTAGACGAGGTGGAGGAGGGTGCGGTCGGCGAAGGTCGCCCAGTCGCGCCGCACGCTTCTTGCGGCGAACAGGCCGGTGACGAAGAAGAAGAGCGGCATCCGGAACTGGCTGAAAGGCTTCATGACCGTATCGAACAGCCAGGGATCGAGCGGCACGTCGGCGTTCACGCCCATGACGGCGTGGCCGTAGACGACGAGGATGATCGACAGACCCTTGGCAAGGTCCGGCCAAACGATGCGCGCCTCGGCCATGCCTTCCTTCCCGCAGTACGAGCGTTGATCGGGACGTTCTAGGCCCTTCGCCTGAACATCCCCTTAACGCCGACCGTTGAAATCGCGCTTGGCAGGCCGCGAGCGGGAGGCATGACGGCCTTGCGGAACCACCGTCGCCGCGATCGTCGTCCGCCTTGTCCCACGCGGCGCGAAACGCCCGCGCCCGTCGCCCGAAGGCTTAATCCGGAACCCGTTTTGCCCTATGCCTCTTCAACGCAGGCGCAAGGGGAGGCAGGGCCGATGACGTTCGAGGGGCGGTTTGCGGGGCGGCGCGCGGTGGTGACGGGCGGGGCGGCCGGGATCGGGGAAGCCATCGTCCGCCGCATCGCCGCCGAGGGCGGGCGGGTCACGGTCTGGGATCTGGACGCGAAGGGCATCGAGCGGATCAGGGGCGACCTCGGCGACGCGGTCACGGGCACGGCGCTCGACCTCGCCGACCCGGAGGCCGTGGCGGCGGCGGCGGAACGGACGGCGGCCGAGATGGGGGGCATCGACGTGCTGGTGGCCAGCGCCGGGATCACGGGGCCGAACGCCACCACCTGGACCTACCCGGTCGACGCGTGGCGGCGCGTCTTCGACGTCAACGTCCACGCGGTGTTCTACTGCAACCGGGCCGTCGTGCCGCACATGCTCGAAGGCGGCTACGGGCGGATCGTCAACATCGCGTCCATCGCCGGCAAGGAAGGCAACCCGAACGCCCCCGCCTACAGTGCGTCCAAGGCCGCCGTGATCGGGCTCACGAAGTCGCTCGGCAAGGAGCTGGCGCAGGCGGGCGTCACCGTCAACTGCGTGACCCCGGCCGCCGTCCGCACGGCGATCTTCGACCAGATGTCCCAGGCGCACATCGACTACATGCTCTCCAAGATCCCCATCGGCCGCTTCGGCACGGTCGACGAGGTGACGGCGCTGGTCACGTGGCTCGCCTCGGAGGAATGCTCGTTCACGACGGGCGGGGTCTTCGATGTTTCGGGCGGGCGGGCGACGTACTAGCGCCGCTACGAAAGCACCTCGTCCTTGAGGCCGAACAGGGCGTAGGCCGCGCGGAGCACAGGCACGCGCAGGCGGGGCACCGGGAAGCGGGGCGGCGGGCGCCGGACGAAGTCGGGGAGCGGTCCCGGCTGGGGGCGGCCGGCGAGCAGCATGGCGGCGGCGCGGCCGAGGTAGCCGCTCATGGCGACGCCGTTGCCGTGGTAGGCGCCGGCCCAGAGGACGGACCGTTCCTCGTCGAGGAAGCCCAGATGCGGGTGGAGGCTGCGGGCGAGGGCGACGGGACCCCACCACGCGCGCTCGACCTCGACCCCGGCCCAGGCGGGAAAGCGCGCCCTGAACTTCGCCGTCAGCCACGCGACGCGACGGGCGAAGGCGGCGGGGCCGGCGTCGGTGCCGCCCCTGGACCCGAAGAGGAGCCGGCGGTCAGGAAGGAGACGGATGTAGTAGAGGAGGCTGCGGCTGTCGGCGAAGATCCAGGGCTCGGTCCAGCCCTGCGCCGCCAGCTCGGGCTCGGTGAGCCTGCGGGTGACGAGGATCGTCGACAAAGCGGGGAGGACGCGGCCGACGAGGTCGGGGCGGAGACTCTCGGAGGGAAAGCCGTTGGTGGCGACGAGGACGCGGCGGGCCTTGAGGCTGCCCTGCGGGGTGACGAGGCGGTGGTGGCCGTCCTCCTCCCGCCACGCGACGACGGGCGAAGCGGGGTGAAGATGGACGCCCGCGCCCTGCGCCGCCTTGGCGAGGCCGTGGGCGTAGCGCAGGGGGTGGAGGCCGAAGCCGTGCGGGATCAGGATCGCGCCCTCGGCCTCGCCGGTTCGCCCGATCCGGGCCTGCACCTCCGCCTTGTCGAGGACGGGCCAGCGTTCGCCGCAGACCCGCTCGACGGCCTCGACCCAGGCGCGAAGGCCACGCATACGACCCGGCTTGTGGGCGACGAAGAGTTCCCCCCGCCCCGCCCGCTCGACGTCGATCCCGTGCTCTTCCGCCGTTTCGGCGACGTGGTCGATCGAGGCCCGCTGCATGGCGAAGAAGGCCCGCGCCGCTTCGATGCCGTGGCGTTTGGCGAGGTCGAGGGGTTCGAGCTTCGATCCCCCCAGGATGCAGAAGCCGCCGTTGCGCCCGGAGGCACCCCAGGCGAGCGGCCCCGCCTCCAGGAGCACCGTCTCGACGCCGGCCCCGGCCAGATGGAGGGCCGCCATGAGGCCGGTGAAGCCGCCGCCGACGACGGCGACCTCGGCCGTCGCGTCGCCCGTCAGCGGGGGTGCCGCCGGGGCCGGTCCCGCCGTCGCCGCCCAGTGGCTCGGCTGGTGGGCGGCGGTGTCGTAGAGGTTTTGGTCGTAGAGTCCCTTCAGCATCGGGCGGCCATCCTGGACAGGGCGTGTCCCTCTCTAGTAGGGCAAGGGCGAGGAGGCGATAAGCCTGCACCATGCACCACCCCCGCCTGCCGCCGCCCTTCAAGCTCGCCGTCCTGCAACAGGGGCGCGCGCCGCTGCCCGCGGCGCGGGCGCGCCCGGTGGCGCACGGTGAGGTGCTGTGGGAGGAGCGGCCGGACCGTCTCGCCTTCGCGCTCGTGCTGGAGGCGGACGGGGCGGACGCGCCCGCCTCCGGGCACGTGGCGCTGCTGGCCCTGTACAGGGCGCTCGCGGCCGGGCTGCCGCCGGGGGTGCCGCTCCACGTCCGCCGGCCGCCGGCGCTGCTGCTCGACGGCGCCCCGTTGGTCAAGATGGTCGCGGAGGCCGAGGCGGGGGCGCTTCGCTTGGCCGCGGACGTGCCGCTTCGGGGGCCGGGCTCGCCGGCCGACATGGGGGCCGTCGACCTCGACGCGGCCGGGCTCCTGCTCGGCTTCTGCCGCCACCTCCTGCCCTTGGGCGACCTGTTCGCGGAAGGAGGGCTCGCCGCCGTGGCACCGCAGTGGAACGCGCTCGCCTTCGGGGACGAGGATCGCATGGAGGTAGGGCCTTGAGCGGGGTCTGGCGGACGAGCGGCCTCGCCCTCCTGGAGATCCTGCCCGACGGGCGGCTCGGGGTAACGGGGGACTGGCTGCGCGCCTACCTGCTCCGGCCGGAACTCCGGCCGATCGAGGAGAGCTGCGCCGCCGAGGTCGCGCTGCACCAGGCCCTCATGGCGGACCCGTTCGCGCCGCTCACGCCCGTCGCGCTCGTCGCCGTCAGGGACGGGGACGCCGTCGAGAACTACGGGGTGTTCGCGGCGCTCCGCGACCTGCTCGTCGCCCACGGCACCTTGGAGGCCGCGTACATCGCCCACGCGCGGGCGCCGAAGGCCGCCCTCCCCGCCCTGTTCCTCGACCACATGGTCCACGCCATCATGCACCATGCCCTCGGCGATGCCGCCGATCCCTTCGTACTGCGCGCAGCCGAGTGCCTGTTCCGGCCGCAGCGGGCGACGATCGCCGACGGGCGGGCGCTGCTCGCCGACGCGGACACGCTCGACCTGAGGAAGCGGGCGGGTCACTCGCTCCTGGAGCTTGCCGCCGAGGCGGCGGGGGGCGCGACGCTCGACGTGCTGGGGCCGGACAACGCCGGATCCTACGCCGAACGCTCCGACCGCTTCGATCTGGCGCTCGACCTCGCCTTCGGCGGCCCCGGCCTCGACGGCCTCGCCCGCGCCCTGGAGGCGTGGCTGCGCCACATGCTGGAGATCGACGCCCGGCTCCAGCCGACGGGGGCGGTGCGCGACGAGCGCTGGTCGTGGCACGTCGGACTCGACGCCGAGGCGAGCCGGCTCCTGGACCGCCTCTACGCGGGGGAAGCGCCGGGCGAGGCGGAGCTGGCGCGGCTCGTCGCCCTGTTCCGGATGGCGCCCCTGGACCCGGCCCTCGTCCGGCCTTCCATGACGGGCAAACCCGTCTATCTTGGCCTCGCCATGACGGCGGGGGGGGATCTGCGCCTGAAGCCGCAGAACCTGATCGTCAACCTGCCCGTCGTCGCCAGAAGCTGAAGGGATCGACGCCATGAACGAAGACGTCCTCAACATGAGCCTGCGCAAGTTCCTCAAGAAAGTCGGCGTCACCTCGCAGCGCGAGATCGAGCAGGCGATCCGGGCGGCGCTCGACGACGGCCGGATCAAGGACGGCAAGCCGCTCAAGGCCGAGGTGCGGCTCGTCATGGCCGAGATCGGGCTCGACGCGACGATCGACGGGGCGATCGAACTCGAATGAAGGGGCGGGGCGGCTTCCTCGACGGTCCCCTCCCCCGCCTCCTCGCCTTCGCGGTCTTCCTCGCCTGCTGCGCCGGGATCTGGCTCACTTTGCCGGGGGCGGCGCCCTCGACGGGGGCAGGGGCGGGCGGCGACTGCCTCGCCGACGCCACGGCCGACATCGAGCGCCGACGGGGTGCCGGCGAGATCGGCGCCGAGCAGGCGATGGTCCTGCGCCAGCAGGCCGTCGGCGACTGCAAGGGCAAGGGCTGAGGGGCGGGGTCCGGGTCGGACGCTTTTCCGGGAAGTTCTCGCCGCCTCGGGTTCGTTTCGCCGCTCCCTTGGACTCCACCACCGGCCCGAACGCCCGCTTTCGATCCCCTCCTCGGGTTCGTTTGGTAAAACGCCCTTCGACGCGACGCCCGCACGACGCGGACGATGCCTGCGGCCTTGGGTTCGTTTTTCCCCGCCTTCCGGGTTCGTTTCGCCGTTCGCTCGGATTCCGCCGTCGACCCAAACTCCCACTTGCGACTCCCTCCTCGGGTTCGTTTGGCAGAACGCCCTTCGACGCGACGCCCGAGGCCGGCACGACAAGGGCAACGCCCGCCGGCTTGGGTTCGTTTCGTCGCCCGCCTGCACTCCGACACCGGCCCGAACATCCGCTTTCGATCCCCCTTCTTGGGTTCGTTTGGTAAAACGCCTTTCGACGCGACGCCCACACGGCGCGGGCACGGCGCCGGCAATAGGATAGTATACCTTATCCGGCCCGACACGAACAGGAGGATGCGGCGGTGCGGGACGAGGACATCGAGGGCGCGCTCGCCTTTCTCGAAGCCGCCGGGCGGCTGAAGGACACGCTGCGCAGCGCCCACACCGGGGCGGGGCGGCGGGAGAGCACGGCCGAGCACACGTGGCGCCTCTGCCTCATGGCCCTCGTCTTCGAGGACGGATGCGGCGGCGTCGACCTCCTCAGGCTCCTCAAGGTCTGCCTCGTCCACGACCTCGGCGAGGCGATCGGCGGCGACGTGCCCGCCGTCCTGCAACGCGAGGGCGACGGCCGCGCGGCGCGCGAGCGTGCCGATCTCGCCGATCTCGCCTCCCCCCTCGCCCCCGCCCTGCGCGCCGAACTCCTGGCGCTCTGGGACGAGTACGACGCCGGGGCGACGAAAGAAGCCGTCCTCGCCAAGGGGTTCGACAAGCTGGAGACGATCCTCCAGCACAACCAGGGTGCGAACCCGGAGGGGTTCGACTACGGGTTCAATCTGGAGTACGGGCGGGAAAGGACGGACGCGCACCCGATGTTGCGGGCGATCCGGGCGGTGCTGGACGAGGGGACGAAGGCGCGGATGGGGGCGTGAGGACGCGCTCCGCGTCCGCTGACGCGGGGCTCTTTCACCTTGCTGTGAAGGGGTTGAACACTATCGCGCCCGAGTCCCGCATATCCGCCTCGTTGCGCGTGACAAGGGTGAGACCGTGGACGTAGGCGGTGGCGGCGAGCAGGGCATCGATGACGGGAACGGAGCGGGCGGCGCTCGACTGTCCCCTGCGAGCGGCGACTGGCGCGTCGACGGGGAGAACGCGCGGGCCGAACCCGGTTACGATCTGCATCAGCCAACGATCGAGGGCGGCGGCCCTGGCGGGATCGCGCGGCCGGACGCGCTCGACGCCCTTACAGATCTCGCCGAGGACAAGAACGCTCAGGTAGATGTCGGCGGCGTCGGTCGCGGCGTACCATGCGGCGACGCCCGGATCGCAACGGGAACCCTTGCGGACTTCGGAAATGACGTTGGTGTCGATCAGGAAGCCCAAAGATCGACGTCGTGGCCGGTGTCGCGGTCCCGCTCCAAGGGCACGCCTTCGAGCGGCGCGGAAGCGAGGAGAACCTTGAGGTCCGGCGCTTCGCCAGGCTCGACGAGCGTTCGCAGCGTCGCGCGGGTCTTCGCGGCGCGGGCTGGATCGGCGAGCGCGAGCGCCATGCTACGGACGAGCGCCACGTCCTCCTGAGACACGCGGACTTCGAGGCGGACGACGCCCGCCACGCTCTGCCGGCGCCGATGCTCGGCTAGGCGCTTGCGTGTGGTGCTAGGCAAGGGAGGCTCTTTCTGCCATCAGCGTCTGATCCAGTAACATATCCGGAAACGGTACCATGGGCAAGCAGATAAGGACTAAAGCGCTTCTCTTATACGACTCGGATATCAAAGACTATCTAGCAGCAGATCCCTCAAGATTTTTCTGGTCCTAAAAATAGATGCCAAAGCATAATAGCTCATGAGCAAGGTCATTCTCGCCAGATATGGATTATTCGTTCTTAAGCCGACGCGGTCACGTTCGAGCCGCAGGCGGCCCAGGTCAATATGCTCGTGCCCAAGCAGCTTCTGGATGCACTCAAAGCGCGGGCACGCGATTGTAAGATACTTTATGCATAGTTTCTTTAGAAGTGAATAGAGCAAAAGATTTGGCGTTTATCCCCCTGACGCAGGGCAGGCAAAATTGCCAAAGATTTTTCAATTGGTTAGATTGCCTGCCCTGCGTCAGGGGGATAAACGCCAAAGATTTCAAAATTGGCAGGCTAAAAATTTAGCGCATATGTTGAATTATTACATAAACTAAAAACAGTTATAGGAAAAATCATATAGCAGTCAATCTTTCAGGAAAGTGTTCCCAAAACGTTTTCAGAGTTTCAGCGAACTGGTCAAAATGTTCTTCGGCAAATTGTGGATCGTCATATTCTAGCCTTACAAATGAACTTGCTTCAGCTCCCAAATTGTTGAAAATTTCAGGCCATTCGGCTGCCAAACGGGTACGGGATGGGCCATACCCATGCTTTACGGTATTCGCAATCAGGTGAAGACGGTTGAGGTCCTGCCAGAAAGCCTGTTGCGTCAAATCAAAATCAAAAGTTTTGAGACAACTAACAATGTCAGAAAAATTCCATTTTCCTATGTCTTTTTTTGCTTGAAAGCCATGCCGCCGCAACTCGTCTCCGATAAAGCGCTTGATCATTCGTTCCCAAAGATGGAATAGACCTGCCAGACCCAAAGCTATAGTTTGCCGCTTGATAAAATCAAGCTCTTCATAAACTCTTAATCCATGCATATAAGCCTCTTCAGCGTATTGGTAAGCATCGTCAGGATCCATCATACCGCGTGCTAAATCAGCAAATTCATTAACCGCATTATTGGCTTCTAAATTGATATCAGCAAATGTGGGCAGTAATCTTGTACGAAACCCTTTGGCATAAGCAGCATTCAAACGCAGTGCATACTCTCTTGCAAATTCGTAAAAATGCAGTTCTGGTCCTCTAATCATTGCATGGGCCCGCCGGACAGGTCGACGGGGACGAGGAGGCGGGGCCAGCGGGCGGCGGTGCGCAGCTTGGCGAGGTGGTCGGGCAAGGGGGCATCGAGGGGGGCGGGGTCGGGAATCAGGTCGCCGTCGGCGAGCAGGAGGCCGAGGTGGCTGGCGAGCGCCTCGCGGGCGTTCGATGCGGCCGCGTCGGCGGTGTCGCCGGCGCTGACGCAGCCGTCCACCTCGGGGAAGATCACGCCGTAGCCGCCCTTGCGGCCGGGTTCGAGGAGGTTGCGGTCGTGACGCAGGGGCAAGAATGTCACCTCCGAAGCTTCGACCCGGCTCGCCGCTCGATCCGCCGCACGGTGCCGATGGGCGGATCCTTGCGCGGGTGCGGGGCCGTCGCCGCGCCGGGCTTGGTCGGGCGGATGACGTGGTGATGGCTGCCGGTCACGGCCTTCTCGTACCATCCGTCCCGCTCTAGCGCTTTGATAACGGCGACCGTCCATGCCGAACGCTGCCCAGCCACCCTCACCTGTAATCGTCCGCCGTCCTCGGTCTCGGACGCGCCCCGCCCTGCATCGGGTTCTTCTGCTCGAACTGGGCCTTGATCCGGCAGTCGGCGCACATGCGGACGAGGTCGGTGCCGGCGTCGCCCTGGAACAGGGGGTGGGCGGCGAGCTTGGCGGCGATGCGGTCGATCGAGCCTTGGGTGCCGAAGGGCCTGCCGCAGCGGACGCAGGTGGCGGGGGCTTCCTCCTTGACGGTCCGGGGGCTCTTGGCGGCGGGGTCGAAGCTCGCCTGGGGGCGGAGGCGGATCACCTTTTCGGGGCAGGTGGCGGCGCAGAGGCCGCACTGGACGCAGGCGTCCTCGAGGAAGCGGAGGGTGGGCCTGTCGGGGTCGTCGAGCAGCGCGCCGGTGGGGCAGGCGCCGACGCAGGCGAGGCAGAGGGTGCAGCCGGGGACGTCGATGTCGAGCGTGCCGAGGGGTGCCCCCGGCGGGAGGGGGACGGCGACGACGGGGGCGGGGGCGTTGCCGTGCAGGTGGTCGAGGGCGAGGCGGAGGCGGTCGCGCTTCGAGCCTTGGGGGAGGAAGGATGCCGGAGTCAGGGTCGGGGGCGGGGCGGCGGCGAGGGCTTCGGCGAGGTCGTCGGGGTCGTCGGTGACGAGGAGGGACGGGCGGCCGGCGCCGTAGCCGAGGCCGTCGAGCACGGCGTCCAGTTGGGCGAGGACGGCGGCGGGGGCGTCGAGGTCGGCGCGCTTCTCGGGCGGGGCCAGGAGGACGAGGCGCTCGGCGCCGTAGGCGGCGGCGGTGGCGAGGAGGTCGAGCCCCAATTGGCCGATCTCGTCGACGCGGAAGGGGAGGACGTGCGGCGGCAGGCCGTCGCCGGCGCGGGCGAGCGCGGTGACGAGGGGGTCGCCGTGGCGAGCCTCGTAGGCGAGGAGGGTGGCGGGACCCCCCCGCCCTTCCCGCCACGCGGCGAAGAGGGTGCGCAGGCGCAGGGCCTGGAAGTCGGGGGGCGGGGCGGCGTAGGTGGCGGCGCCGGTGGGACATAAGGAACCGCAGGCGCCGCAGCCGGCGCAGATCTGGGGGTCGATGGCAACAAAGTCGCCGTCGGGGCGGATGGCGCCGGTGGGGCAGTGGTCGAGGCAGCGGGTGCAGCCGATCCGGCCCGAGCGGGAATGGGCGCAGAGGTCGGCCCTGTAGGCGACGTGGCGGGGCTTCTCGAAGGCGCCGACGAGGTCCTTCAGGGCGAGGACGGCTTCGAGCACCTCGGCGGGGCGGGCGGGGTCGGCGCGGCGGTAGCCGTCGCGCTTGGCCGGTGCCGGGACCAAAGGGGGCTCGCGGCGCAGGTCGAGGACGAGGTCGGACTCGATGGCACTCGTCCGTTCGGCAAGGGGCGCGAAGGCGAGCGTCGCGCGCGACGAGGGGCGGAGCACGGCGGGGTCGGCGACGGCGAGGACGAAGCGGCCGAGGCTGCCGGTCAGCCGCTCGACGCGGGCGAGGAGGACGTTGAGGCGGCGGACGCGGGGCGGGAGGGCGTCGTTGGGGGGGGCTTCCAGGACGAGGGTGACGTCGAGGGAGTCGGCGAGGCGCCCGGCGATCGGCAGGGCCTCCGGGTCGGAGCCGCCCAGGACGAGGCAGCGGCCGGCGCTCTCCACGTCGAGGACGGCGACGGGCGGCGTCGGCAGGGCGGCGTCGGCGAGGAGGCCGCGGGCGCGGGCGGGGTTCGGGACGCGGCCCCAGCCGTCGCGGTCGCGGATGTCGGCAAACGCGAGGTCGGCCCCCTCCCCGGCCCGCTCCCGGAACAGGGGCGCCTCCTGCTCGCAGGCGACGAGGACGGGGGCGCCCGCCGCGATCGCGGCGTCGAAGGCGGCGAGGTCGCGGCCGCAGAGCGCGTGGTGGACGACGCCCCCGACGCCGAGCAGGGCGGGGTCGATCCGCATCGTGCCCTCGCACGAGCATAAGAGGCAGGTTCGCCCTCCGGTTCGCATCCGTACTTTCTCCCCCTTGTGAGACGACGCTTAACGTCCGCCGCGCGGGGCCTCTCTTCTTTCTTTTTGTCTGTTTCGTCCGCACAAGCCCGAATGGCGGAATAAAACGACAATCAAAGACAAAAAAGAGAAGCCCCGCGCGGCGGACGCGAAGCGCAACGGCGCCGCCCTTGACGCACGACCGACTTCGGCGTCAGATCATAGGCTAAATCGCGGCGGAGGCGAGCACTGGACGATTCGTGGCTGCGGCGACCGGAGGCCGGGCTGGAGCTTGGGGCGCTGGTCGAGCGGCGGGCGGGGCGGACGCCCTGGCAGGCCTGGACCTGGACGCCCGTGGCCGTCGGCCCGGCGCAGGGGGAGCGCGCGGCCTGGAGCCTCCTGCGGGAGGCGGGGGGGACGGGGCTGTTCTACGCGGGGCGCCTGCCTTTCCTGCTGCACCGCAAGGAGACGCCGGCCTACCTCGAGAACCTTTCCGGCGCGAGGCCCGCGGCCTACGTCGTGCTGGCGCCGGACGAGGGGGATGTCCCTTGGAGGCTGGCCCTGCTCACGGCCTCGCCCTGGGAGGCGCAGGCCTGGATGGAGAGCGGCGACAACGTGGTCGAGGGGGTGCCGCTGCCCGGCGGCCTCCGCCGCCTGATCGAACGCTTCGTGGAGCTGCACCATGTCGACGAACCTTTCCAAAAGCGCAGGCGGACGCCCCATTTCGGGGACGACGGAACGCCCTTCGCCCGGCCCCCAGGCTGGCGGGCGGGCGGGCAGGACGGCGACGATGACGGCTGAGGCGGACGGGGACGCCTTCCTCGCCCGCTGGTCGCGCCGCAAGCGCGCGGCGGCGATGGAAGCCGAGGCGGCGGCCTTGCCCGTTCCTGCGCCCGTTCCCGCGCCCGAAGACACGCCGCCGCCGGACCTGCCGCCGCCGGACCTGCCGCCGGTGGAGAGCCTAGAAGCGGGGTCGGACTTTCGGCCCTTCTTGCGGGCGAACGTGCCGGAAGCCCTGCAGCGACAGGCGCTGCGCCGCCTCTGGCGCACCGACCCCACCCTCGCCTGCCTGGACGGGCTCGTCGACTACGCCGACGATTACACCGACGCCGCCGTGGCGCGGCCGGGGATCAAGACCGCCTTCAAGGTGGCCAGGATGCTGGACGAGGCGATCGGGGCCGTCGAGGGGGAGGAACCTGCGGTTGCGGTTGCGGCCGCCGCTCCCGCCGTGGCCGCGACGGACGGCCGCACCGGGGAGGCGGGGGATGCGGGGCTTGTCGAAGGGGAAGGGCAAGCCTAAAGTCATTCTAAGGTAACGGCCACCGCGCCGCGCAACGAACATTCAGGAAGGCAGGACAGGACGTTGATCGCGCCGGAAGACCAGGGACGCGCCTACCTCTACCGCCTGCTGGCGCGGCTGCTGGCGGCCGCGCCCGACGCCGCGACGCTCGGCCTGCTGCGCGGGCTCGGCGGCGACGGCTCGCCGGTCGGGGGGGATCTTCAGGGGCTGGCGGGGGCCGCGGCGACGGCCGGGCCGGGGGCGCTGGAGCGCGAGTACCACGACCTGTTCATCGGGGTCGGCCGGGGCGAGCTGGTGCCCTTCGGCTCCTGGTACCTCGCGGGCTTCCTGCACGAGAAGCCGCTGGCGCACCTGCGCCGCGACCTCGGGACGCTCGGCCTCGGCCGAACCGCCGGCACGAAGGAACCCGAGGACCACGTCGCGTCGCTCTGCGAGGCGATGGCGCTGCTCATCGAGGGCAAGGGCGACCTCGGCGCGCAGAAGGCCTTCTTCGAGCGCCACCTGGAAGGCTGGGCGCCGGCCTTCTTCGCCGACCTGGAGCGCGCGCGGGCGGCGCGGTTCTACGCCGCCGTGGGGCGCTTGGGCGCGCGGTTGATGACGCTGGAGCGGGACGGCTTCGCCTTCGTCGAGGGGGTGGCCGCGTGATGCAATCATACGGAGGGCGGACGATGCGGGACGGCAAGGACGACGCGGCGCCGCGGGCGCGGCGGCGCTTTTTGAAGCTCGCCGGGCTCGGCACGGCGGCGAGCGGGGCGGCGCTGCTCGCCGGTAGCGGGGCCGCCAAGGCGGCGGCGCCGGCGGCGACGGAAGCGGCGAAGGGCTACCGGGTGACGGACCACGTGCGCCGGGTCTACGATCTGGCCCGCTTCTAGGGCTTCGGGCGGGCGCTGTCGGGAATTTCGAGGAGGGGCGGCGATGTTGCGGAAGAAGAGCGGGACGCGGGCGGCGGGCGGTCATCTGGGCGCGCTGACGGCGGCTCTTGGAACGGCCACCCTCGACCGGCGCGGCTTCCTTGAGCGATCCGGGGTCGCGGCGGGCGGGCTCGCGGCGCTGGGCGGGCTGTCCAGCGGGATGATCGGCGAGGCCGAGGCGGCGACGCCGTCGGCGGCGGGCGGGGCGAAGCGGGTCAAGTCGGTCTGCACCCACTGCTCGGTCGGGTGCAGCGTCATCGCCGAGGTCGAGAACGGCGTCTGGACCGGGCAGGAGCCGGCGTTCGACAGCCCGTTCAACCTGGGTGCCCACTGCGCCAAGGGGGCGTCGGTGCGCGAGCACGGCCACGGCGAGCGGCGGCTGAAATACCCGATGAAGCTGTCGGGCGGCGAGTGGCAGCGGGTGTCGTGGGACGAGGCCATCGGCGCCATCGGCGACCAGATGCTGAAGATCCGCGACGAGAGCGGCCCCGACAGCGTCTATTGGCTGGGCTCGGCCAAGCACAACAACGAGCAGGCCTACCTGTTCCGCAAGTTCGCGGCCTTCTGGGGCTCGAACAACGTCGACCACCAGGCGCGCATCTGCCACTCGACCACGGTCGCGGGCGTTGCGAACACCTGGGGCTACGGCGCCATGACCAACTCCTACAACGACATCCACAAGTCGAAGTCGATCTTCCTCATCGGCGGCAACCCGGCGGAGGCGCACCCCGTCTCGCTGCTCCACCTCCTGAAGGCGAAGGAGCAGGGGGCGCCGCTCATCGTCTGCGACCCGCGCTTCACCCGCACGGCGGCGCACGCCGACGAGTACGTGCGCATGCGCCCCGGCACCGACGTGGCGCTCATCTGGGGCATCCTCTGGCACGTGTTCGACAACGGGTGGGAAGACAAGGCGTATATCGACCAGCGCGTCTGGGGCATGGACCAGGTGCGGGAAGAAGTGGCGAAGTGGACCCCGGACGAGGTCGAGAAGGTGACGGGCGTGCCGGGGGCGCAGATCAAGCGCGTCGCCGAGCTGATGGCGAAGAACCGGCCCGGCACGCTCATCTGGTGCATGGGCGGCACGCAGCACTCGACCGGCAACAACAACACCCGCGCCTACTGTATCCTCCAGCTTGCCTTGGGCAACGTCGGGGTGGCGGGCGGCGGCACCAACATCTTCCGCGGCCACGACAACGTCCAGGGCGCCACCGACTTCGGCGTCGTCATGGACAGCCTGCCGGGCTATTACGGCCTCACCGACGGCGCCTGGAAGCACTGGGCGCGCGTCTGGGACGTCTCCTACGAGGACGACCTCCTGCCGCGCTTCAAGAGCAAGGACCTCATGGAGGCGCCGGGCATCCCCGTGTCCCGCTGGTTCGACGGCGTGCTCGAAGACAACGCCAACGTCGACCAGCCGGTCAACGTGCGGGCGATGGTGTTCTGGGGCCACGCGCCGAACTCGCAGACCCGGCTGCCCGACATGAAGCGGGCGATGCAGAAGCTGGACCTCCTCGTCGTCGTCGACCCCTATCCGACGATGACGGCGGTGATGCACGGGCGGACCGACGGCGTCTACCTCCTGCCCGCCACGACCCAGTTCGAGACCTACGGCTCGGTCACGGCGTCCAACCGCTCGCTCCAGTGGCGCGAGAAGGTGATCGACCCGCTCTTCGAGAGCAAGGTCGACCACGAGATCCTGTACCTGTTCGCCGAGAAGTTCGGCTTCGCCGGGCCAATGTTCAAGCACGTCAAGGTGAACGGCAAGGAGCCGCTCATCGAGGACCTGACCCGCGAGTACAACCGGGGCATGTGGACGATCGGCTACACGGGCCAGAGCCCGGAGCGGCTGCGGCTGCACATGCAGAACCAAGAGACGTTCGACAAGACGACGCTGCGCGCCAACGGCGGCCCCGCCGACGGCGACTATTACGGCCTGCCCTGGCCCGCCTGGGGCACGCCCGAGCTGAAGCACCCCGGCACGCCGAACCTCTACGACACCTCGCTGCACGTGATGGACGGCGGGCTCACCTTCAGGGCGCGCTTCGGCATCGAGCGGAACGGCGAGAACCTGCTCGCCGAGGGCAGCTACTCGAAGGGCTCGGAGATCAAGGACGGCTACCCCGAGTTCACGATGGCGATGCTCCAGCAACTGGGCTGGGACGGCGACCTCACCGACGACGAGCGGGCCGTCGTCGAGACGGTCGGCGGGCCGAAGGCGAACTGGAAGACCGACCTCTCGGGCGGCATCCAGCGGGTGGCGATCAAGCACGGCTGCGCCCCCTACGGCAACGCCAAGGCCCGCGCCGTGGTCTGGACCTTCCCCGACCCGGTCCCGCTGCACCGCGAACCGCTGTACACCAACCGGCGCGACCTGGTGGCGGATTACCCGACCTACGCCGACAAGAAGTTCTGGCGGGTGCCGACGCTCTATGCCTCGATCCAGGAGAAGGACTTCTCGAAGGACTATCCGATCATCCTCACCTCCGGGCGACTGGTGGAATACGAGGGCGGTGGGGACGAAACCCGGTCGAACCCCTGGCTGGCCGAGCTTCAGCAGGACATGTTCGTCGAGATCAATCCACGCGATGCCAACAACCTCGGCGTGCGCGACGGCGCGCAGGTCTGGGTCGAGGGGCCGGAAGGCGGCAAGGTCAAGGTGATGGCGATGGTGACAGAACGTGTCACCAGCGGCGTGGCCTTCATGCCCTTCCACTTCGGCGGACACATGGAGGGCGTCGACCTTCGGAACAAGTATCCCGACGGCGCCGACCCCTACGTTCTGGGCGAAAGCACCAACACCGCGCAGACCTATGGCTATGACTCGGTAACCCAGATGCAGGAGACGAAAGCCACTCTCTGCAAGATCTGGGCAGCGTAAGGGAGGATCACCACATGGCACGAGCCAAGTTTCTCGTCGACGCCGAACGCTGCATCGAATGCAACGCCTGCGTCAC
>JAGRGG010000014.1 GCA_020445645.1 Geminicoccaceae bacterium
TGCCGCTGAAGGCCCCGGTCGCGGGTATCGCGATGGGTCTGGTCTCCGACGAGGTCGATGGGCAGATGCAGTACGTGGCCCTGACTGACATCCTCGGCGCCGAGGACGCGTATGGCGACATGGACTTCAAGGTCGCCGGCACCGAGCACGGCGTCACGTCCCTTCAGATGGACATCAAGATTGCCGGGATCACCGAGGAGATCATGGGGATCGCCCTCGAGCAGGCGAAGGCCGGGCGCATCCACATCCTGGGCGAGATGGCGAAGTGCATGGGGATGCCGCGCCCCGAACTGCGCGAAAGCGTGCCGCGCATCGTCACGATCAAGATCCCGCAGGACAAGATCGGCGCCGTCATCGGCCCCGGCGGCAAGATGATCCGCGAGATCACCGAGACCACCGGCACCAAGGTCGACATCAGCGACGACGGCACCGTCAAGGTGTCCTCGGTCGACTCCAAGGCGGCGCAGCGCGCGATCGACTGGATCCACGGCCTCACGGCCAAGCCCGAGGTCGGGCGGATCTACAACGGCAAGGTCGCCCGCGTCGTCGATTTCGGCGCCTTCATCACCTTCCTCGGCCAGATGGACGGCCTCTGCCACATCTCCGAGCTTGCGAACGAGCGCGTCGGCAAGGTGACCGACGTGGTCAACGAGGGCGACGAGGTGAAGGTCAAGGTGCTCGCCGTCGACGAACGTGGTAAGGTGAAGCTGTCGATGCGCGCCGTCGATCAGCAGACGGGCGAGGAGATTGCCGTCCAGCCGCGCCCGCCCCGGCCCGACCGTCCCGAAGGGAGCGGCTTTGATCGCGGGGATCGTGGGGATCGCGGGGGCGACGGCGGCGGGCGCCGTCGGCGTACCGGCTGAACGACGCAACGAGATCGGGAGAGGCCGTCATGACTGCCATCGTCGAGCCCATGATGCTCTCGGGCCGCGAGGTCTGGCCGCTCGTCGAGGGCGGCAAGGGCGTCGCCGTGTCAAACGGCCACAGCGCCGGCGCCTGGGCGGGTGCGGGCGGCGTCGGCACCGTCTCCGGGGTCAACCCCGACCTCGTCGACCGGAACGGCGACTACGTGCCCCTGGTCTACCAGGGGCGCGACCGCCTGGAGCGGCACGAGGAGCTGGTCGCCTACTCGATCAAGGGCGGCGTCAGCCAAGCCCGGATCGCCCACGAGACCCGGAACGGCGAGGGCCGGATCCACCTCAACGTGCTCTGGGAGATGGGCGGGTGCGAGCGCGTGCTCCAGGGCGTGCTCGACGGCGCCAAAGGCCTGATCCACGGCGTCACCTGCGGCGCCGGGATGCCCTACAGGCTCGCCGAGATCTGCGCCCGCCACGAGGTCCACTACTACCCGATCGTCTCGTCGGGCCGCGCCTTCAACGCGCTTTGGAAGCGCGCCTACAACCGCTTCCAGGACTGGCTCGGCGGCGTCGTCTACGAGGACCCGTGGCTCGCCGGCGGGCACAACGGCCTCTCCAACGGCGAGGACCCAAAGAAGCCCCAGGACCCGTTCCCCCGCGTCCTGGAGCTGCGCCGGATCATGCGCAAGGTAGGCCTGGACGACGTGCCGATCGTCATGGCGGGCGGCGTCTGGCACCTGAAGGACTGGAAGGATTGGATCAACAACAAGGACCTGGGGCCGATCGCCTTCCAGTTCGGCACGCGGCCCCTCCTCACCCAGGAGAGCCCGATCCCGCCCGGCTGGAAGCGGCGCCTCATGGACCTCCTTCCCGGCGAGGTCCTCCTCCACCGCTTCAGCCCGACCGGCTTCTACTCCTCGGCGATCAGGAACAGCTTCCTTTCCAAGCTCATCGGCCGCTCCGAGCGGCAGGTCGAAGTCGCCGAGGAGCCGGACGAGGCCGCCGGGCGCACCGTCTTCTTCCCCTACGGAAGGGCCGGGCGCGGCGTCTTCATGACCGCGGCCGACCAAGCCAGCGTCGCCGGCTGGGCCGAGGAGGGGTTCACCCAGGCGATGCGCACGCCCGAAGGCACCCTCGTCTTCGTCGCCCCCGCCGAGGCGAAGGAGATCCGCCGCGACCAGCTCGACTGCATGGGCTGCCTCAGCCACTGCCTGTTCTCGGCCTGGAAGGACAGGGACGACCACGCCACCCACCGCCTGCCCGATCCCCGTTCGTTCTGCATCCAAAAGACGCTCATGGAGGTCGCGCACGGCCGCGGCGCCCCCGCCGACGAGCAGCTCATGTTTGCCGGCCACGCCGCCTACCGCTTCCGCCAGGACCCCTTCTACGCCAACGGCTTCGTGCCCACGGTGCGACAGCTTGTCCAGCGCATCCTCACCGGCCACTGATCCGGCTTGACCGGAACCCCATAAGGAACCAGATAAGTCCCGTATGGGTGGGAAACCGGAGAGGTGACACGGTGACGAGCGGGACGACGCGGCCCTACGCGGAGGCGATGCGGCGCCTGAAGGCCGTGAACCTGCGCCCGACGCGCCAGCGCCTCGCGTTGGCGAGCCTCCTCCTCGGCCAGGGTCCCCGGCACGTCACGGCGGAGGAGCTGTTCCAGGAAGCCCGCACCGCAGGGTTCCCCGTCTCGCTCGCCACCGTCTACAACACGCTCAACCAGTTCACCCAAGCGGGCCTCATGGGCGAGGTCGTCGTCGGCTCGGGCCAGAGCTACTACGACACCAACGCGAGCTCGCACTACCACTACTTCGACAAGGCCACGGGCGAGATCGTCGACATCCCCGAGGAAGCCATGCAGGCGGCCCTCCGCTTCGCCAACCTTCCGGCCCCCCCGCCCGGCAAGGTGATCGAGCGCGTCGACGTGGTGGTCCGCATCCGGGACAGCCGGCGCAACGGGTAGGCCCGCGAACGCCCCGCGCCCGCGAACGCGAAGCGTCTACAGCCGCGCCTTCGGGTGCGGGGCGCTGTCATACGAACCCAGCACCGACTGGTCGAAGTCGATGACCGCGCCCGTCATCATCCCGCTCTCGTCGGAGGCGAGGAAGGCGATGGCGCGGGCGACCTCCAGGGGATCGAGGAGGCGCCCGAACGGCTGATTGGCTTCCGCCTTCTCGAGCCAGTCGTCCCCCGCCCCGTGGAAGCGGCGCTGGGTCGCGTCCTCGCCTTCCGTCCGCATCCAGCCGATGTTGAGCGCGTTGCAGCGGATGCGGTCCGGCATCAGCGAATAGGCGACGTTGCGGGTGAGCCCCATGAGCGCCGCCTTCGAGCCCGAATAGGCCGAGATGAACGGCTGCCCGCCGTGCGCCGACATCGAGAGCACGTTGACGATGGTGCCCGCGACCCCCTCCCGCCGCATCACCTTCGCCGCCGCCTGCATGAGGAAGAAGGGTGCTCGCGCGTTGACGGCGAACATCCGGTCGTAGAGTTCGACCGAGGTGTCCAGGATCGTCCCCCTGTCGGTGAGCCCCGCCGCGTTGACGAGCGCGTCGACCCGTCCGAAGCGTTCGTCCGCGGCCTCGATCACCCGGAACGCCGATTCCGCCTCCGCGAGGTCGGCCGCGACGAAGAGCGCCTCGGTTCCGGCCTCCGTCAGCCCCGCCGCCGCCGCCTCGCCCTTCTCCCGCCCGCGCCCGCAAAGGACGATCCCGGCGGCCCCCCGCTCCGCGAACAGCCCGGCCGTCGCCAGCCCCAGCCCCTGCGTGCCGCCGGTGACGACCGCGACCTTGCCCCGCATGTCCGACATCCGTCCTTCTCCTCCCCCGGTCGACGGCTTCAGGCGTAGGTTTCCCCGGCCCGAATGTCCACGCCGATGCGGGGCCGACGCTACCTTTTCCAGCGCGACAGGCTCGCAACCGCCGCCGCCAGGGCGAGCGCGACGCCGATCGACAGGCTGATTGGCTCCGCCCGCTGGGGGAACGCGGCGAAGACGACGGCGGCCAGCGCGGCGCCGCCGGTCATGCCGGTCAGCCGGGCGGTGGCCAGCATCCCGCCGGCCGCCCCGGCCCGCTCGCGCGGCGCCGCCGAGAGCATCGTCCGGTTGTTCGGCGCCTGGAACAGCCCGAAGCCGAGGCCGCAGACCGCCATGCGCCAGAGGATGCCGGTCGTCGAGGCGTCGGCCGGCAGCATGGCCATGAGCAGGAGCCCGGCCGCCAGGACGGCCATGCCGGCGCCGCCGAGGACCGCCGCCGGGAGGCGGTCGGAGAGCCGGCCCGCGATCGGTGCCACCAGCCCCAGCGCCGCCGGCCAGGGCGTCATCAGGAGGCCCGTCTCCACGGTGCTGCGGCCGAGCGCCGTCTCGAAGTGGAACGGCAGCGAGACGAACGCCAGCATGTAGGCGGTAAAGGAGCAGACCGACGCCGCCACCGACAGGGCGAAGACCCGGTTCCGCAACAGGTCCAGCGGGATGAGCGGCGCCCTGGCGTCCGCCCCGCGCCGGACGAGCCAGACCCCCGCGGCGAGCGCGGCCCCCAGCTCCAGGGCCGCGACCCACCGCGACCCGCCGCCGCGCGAAAGGGCGTCGACGCCGACGAAGAACAGGCCGAACGCGACGGCGTTCAGCCCGGCGCTGGCCCAGTCGAACGGCAGGGTCGACCGGTGCGAGGGCGGCAGGGCGCGCCACGCCAGCACGAGGTTGAGGACGCCGAACGGCACGTTGACCGCGAACAGCCATTGCCACGGCCCGAACGACAGGATCCCGGAAGCGAGCGTCGGCCCGACGGCGGCGGCGAACGAAACCACGAGCGCGTTCAGGCCGACGCCGCGCCCCAGCATGGCGTCGGGGTAGGTGTAGCGCACGAGGGCGCCGTTGACGCTCATCAGCCCGGCGGCACCCAGCCCCTGCGCCGCCCGCGCGACGTTCAGCGCCGGCAGGCTGCCGGACAGGGCGCAGGCGAGCGAACCCGCCGTGAACAGCACCAGGCCGGCAAGGTAGACGCGGGCGTAGCCGACGCGCTCGCCCAAGGCCGCCAGCGGCAGGAGCGAGACGACGATCGCGATCTGGTAGGCGTTGACGACCCAGATCGTCGCCGACGGCGTCTCGTGAAGCTGCCGCGCGATCGTCGGCAGCGCGATGTTGACGATCGCCCCGTCCAGCACCGCCATCGTCGTGCCGATGGCGATCGCCAGCATCGACCAGTAGCGCCACGGCGTCGGCAAGCCGTCGCGCGTAGGCTTGGCGGGCGCTTTCACGAAGCGGGGGCGATGCCGTTCACGACGCGGGCAACCCTTTCATGCAACGCTCACTCCCACTCGATCGTCCCCGGCGGCTTCGAGGTGCAGTCGTAGGTGACGCGGTTGATGCCCTTGACCTCGTTGACGATCCGGGTCGCCACCTTGGACAGGAAGCCGAACTCGAACGGGTAGGCGTCGGCGGTCATGCCGTCGACCGAGGTGACGGCGCGAAGCGCCACGACCCACTCGTAGGTGCGCCCGTCGCCCATGACCCCGACGGCGCGGACGGGAAGCAGGACGGCGAACGCCTGCCAGATCGCGTCGTAGAGCCCGGCGCCTCGGATCGCGTCGAGGAAGACCGCGTCCGCCTCCTGGAGCACCGCGACCTTGTCGGGCGACACCTCGCCCAGGATCCGCACGGCGAGGCCGGGGCCGGGGAAGGGGTGGCGGCCGACGAAGGCGGCGGGCAGGCCCAGTTCCCGGCCAAGCTCGCGCACCTCGTCCTTGAACAGCTCGCGGAGCGGCTCGACGAGCCGCATCCGCATCCGCTCGGGCAATCCCCCGACGTTGTGGTGCGACTTGATCGTCACCGACGGCCCCTTGAAGGACACGCTCTCGATCACGTCGGGGTAGAGCGTGCCCTGGGCCAGGAAGTCGGCGCCGCCGAGGCGCGCCGACTCGGCCTCGAACACGTCGATGAACGTCCTGCCGATCGCCTTCCGCTTCGCCTCCGGGTCGCCGACCCCGTCCAGCGCCGCCATGAACGCCGCCCCCGCCTCGGCGTGGACGAGCGGCACGTTGAAGTGCCCCCGGAACAGGTTGATCACTTCCCTGGCCTCGTTCTTGCGCAGAAGCCCCGTATCGACCAGGACGCAGGTAAGCCGCTCCCCCACCGCCTCATGGACCAAAAGCGCCGTCACCGCCGAGTCGACCCCGCCCGAAAGCCCGCAGATCACCCGCCCGTCGCCGACCTGCTCCCGGATCCGGGCGACGGCTTCACCCCGGTAGGCCGCCATCGACCAGTCGCCCTTCAGCCCTGCGATGCGCAGGCAGAAATTGGCGAGCAGGTCGCGGCCGATCTCGGTGTGGTGGACCTCCGGGTGGAACTGCACCCCGTAGAAGCGCCGCCCCTCGTCGGCGATGGCGGCGAACGGCGAGGCCGGGCTCGTCGCCACCACCTCGAACCCGTCCGGCAGCCGCCCCACCTTGTCGCCGTGGCTCATCCACACAAGGGAGCGCCCGCCGACGCGAAGCGCCCCGTCGAACAGGGGCGTTTCCCGCACCAGCTCGATTTCCGCCCGCCCGAACTCCCGCACCCGCCCCGGCTCGACGGATCCCCCGAGCTGAAGGCACATCGTCTGCTCGCCGTAGCAGACGCCGAGCACCGGCACCCCGAGCCCGAACACCGCCCCCGGCGCCCTGGGACTCCCCGCCTCCAGCGTCGAAGCCGGCCCCCCCGAAAGGATCACCGCCCCCGCCCCGAACCCCCGCACGAAACCATCGTCCACCGTGCAGGGATGGATCTCGCAGAACACCCTCAACTCCCGCAGCCGCCGCGCGATGAGCTGCGTGTACTGCGACCCGAAATCGAGGATCAGAACCTTCTCGGTCATAGGACGGGACTTCCTGGCAGGGGGTGGCTCGGTCTTAGGGGGTCGAGCGAGCCTGGGCAATCGAGCCGTCACGCTTCGCGTCCGCTGGCGCGGGGCCTTTTTTCTCTTCTTTCATCTGTTGATCGAGCTTGGCACGGGCGTTCGTGCCAAGCTCGATCAACAGATGAAAGAAGAGAAAAAAGGCCCCGCGCCAGCGGACGCGAAGCGTGACGGCTCAGTCGCCCAAGGCAGCCCAGACGGGAACGTGATCCGAAACCCCCCGCTTGGCGCGCTCGTCGCGGTCCATGCCGGCGTCGTCGAGGCGGTCGAGGGCGGCCGGGGTGAGGAGGAGGTGGTCGATGCGGAGCCCTTCGTCGCGCTCGAAGGATCCTGCGCGGAGGTCCCACCAGGAGAAGCGCTTGGCGTTGGGGTGGGCCGAGCGGAAGGCGTCGTACCAGCCGGCGTTGAGGAGCGCCCGCATCCGCCGCCGTTCGTCGGGGTGGAAGCAGATGTGCCCCTCGCTGCCGACGGGGTCGTTCACGTCGAGGGGTTCGGGGGCGACGTTGAAGTCGCCGCCGACGACGGCGCGTTCGTGGGTCCGCCGGAGGTCCGCCATATGGCTGCTCATGCGGTCGAAGAAGGCGAGCTTGTAGGGAAAGTTGGGGGAGTCCACGCCCGTGCCGTTCGGCACGTAGACCGAGACGACGCGCGTACCGTTCACGGTGCCCTCGATCCAGCGCGCCTGATCGTCGGCGTCCCCGCCGGGCAGGCCAAGGCAGACACCCTCGATCGGCGCGCGCGCCAAGATGGCGACCCCGTTGCGCCCGCCCTTCTGGCCGTGCAGGGCGAGGTGCCAGCCCTCGGCCTCGAAGAGGAGGCGGGGGAAGCCGTCGTCCTGAACCTTGGTTTCCTGGAGGAGGAGCACGTCGGGGCCGGTCCGCTTCAGCCACGCGAGGACGATCTCCTGGCGCTTGCGGATCGAGTTGACGTTCCAGGTGGCGACCCGCACGGGGTGCTAGACCGCGAACGACGTGCCGCAGCCGCAGGCGGAGCTGGCATTCGGGTTCTCCATCCGGAAGTAGGAACCCGTAAGGTCGTCGACGAAGTCGAGCCGCGAGCCCAGCAGGTACATGAGCGACATCCCGTCGACGACCACCTGGGCGCCGTCGCGCTCGACCAGCACGTCGCCCTCCTCGTCCTTGTCGTCGAGGGCGAAGCCGTACTGGAAGCCGGAGCAGCCGCCGCCGGAGACGCTGATCCGCAGGCGAAGGCCGGGACGGTCCTCGCCGGCGACGATCGCCTTGACGCGCTTGGCCGCGCTGTCGGTCACTTCGAGCGACGGCTTCGCCTGGGGGAGCGGAGTCTTGATCTCGGACATGGCTTGAAACCCTGCAATCGGCGCGCTACCGCCCCAGATGTAGGCAAGCCCGTCGCCCGCGCCAAGGATCGTCGCCCGCCCCATGCCGTCCCTCGCCCCCTACGCCTGCCGCGCCGAGGCGAGCATCGGCCGCGTCGTCGACGAGCCGTCGAGCCTGCTTCGCACCCCCTTCCAGCGCGACCGCGACCGGGTGATCCACAGCACGGCCTTCCGCAGGCTCGAATACAAGACCCAGGTGTTCGTCAACTTCGAGGGCGACCACTTCCGTACCCGCCTCACCCACTCGCTCGAAGTGGCGCAGATCGCCCGCACCCTGGCCCGGGCACTCGCCCTCGACGAGGATCTGGCCGAGGCGGTGGCGCTCGCGCACGACCTCGGCCACAGCCCCTTCGGCCACGCGGGCGAGACGGCGCTGGAGGCCGCTTTAAGCGCCTTCGGCGGCTTCGACCACAACGTCCAGACCTTCCGCGTCCTCACCCGCCTGGAGCGGCGCTACGCCCATTTCGACGGGCTGAACCTCTCGATCGAGACCCTGGAGGGGGTCGCCAAGCACAACGGCCCGCTCCGCGATCCGCCGCCCGCGATCCGGGACCACCCCGCCTATCCCCGGATGCGGCCCGGCCTCCAGGCGCCCCTGGAGGCGCAGGCCGCCGCCGTCGCCGACGACGTCGCCTACTGCAACCACGACCTCGACGACGGGCTGCGCGCCGGCCTGTTCGCCCGCGACGAGCTGCGCGACCTCCCCGTCGTCGGGGGCATCGTCGCGGGGGTGGCGGGCGCCTACCCGGACCTGCGCGAGGAGCGGCTGATCCACGAGACGATCCGCCGCCTCGTCGGCCACATGGTGGAGGACCTCGTCGCCGAGAGCCGGCGGCGCGTCGCGGCGCTCGATCCCGCGAGCCTCCGGGCGGTGCGGGAGGCGAAGCGGCCCCTGATCGGCTTCTCGTCCCAGGCCGCCGAGGCCGTCGCCGCCTTGCGGGACTTCTTGCATCGTCGCATGTACCGCCACTACAAGGTCAACCGCATGTCGCTCAAGGCGCGGCGCGTGACCTCGGATCTCGTCGAGACCTTCCTCGCGGCGCCGGAGACCCTGCCGGAGACCTGGAGCGCGCTCGCCGGGGCGCCGGGCTCGGCGGCGACCGCCGACGCCGTGCGCGACTACATCGCCGGCATGACCGACCGCTTCGCCCTCGACGAGCACGAACGCCTTTTCAGACTGATGCCGTACCGTCCATGAACCCCCTCGCCTTCCTCGAACGGCGCGTCCAGGCGGCGCTCGAAACCCTCCAGGCCGAGGGGTTCCTGCCCCCGGACATCGCCCTTCCCCGCGCCGCCGTCGAGCCGCCCCGCGACCCGGCGCACGGCGACCTCTCGACCAACGCCGCGCTCGTCCTCGCCAAGCCCGCCCGCCGCCCGCCCATCGCCATCGCCGAGGCGCTGGCGGAACGGCTGCGGTCCGTTCCGGAGATCGAGGTGGCCTCGGCGGCGAAGCCCGGCTTCGTCAACTTCCGCATGGCACCGTCCTTCTGGCAGCGTCAGGTGCCGGCCGTCCTCGAAGCGGGCGACGCCTACGGGCGCGCCGACATGGGGCAGGGGATCAAGGTCAACGTCGAGTTCTGCTCGGCCAACCCCACGGGCTCGCTCCACGTCGGCCACGCGCGCGGCACGGTGTTCGGCGACGCCCTGGCGAGCCTCCTCGACCACGCCGGCTACGACGTGACGCGCGAATACTACATCAACGACGGCGGCGCCCAGATCGAGGCGCTCGCCCGCTCGATCCACCACCGCTATTTGGAGGCGCTGGGGCGGGCGCCGGGGCCGATGCCCGGCGGGCTCTACCCGCTCAAGGAGCTCGTCCCGGTCGCCGAGGCGATCGCCGCGCGCGACGGCGCCGTCTGGGCCGAGGCGCCCGAAGCCGACTGGCTGCGGCTGTTCGGCGACGAGGCGGTCGCCGCGATGATGGACAGGATCCGCGACGACCTGCTCGCCGTCGGCGTCCGTCACGACGCCTTCGTCTCCGAGCGCGCCCTCGTCGAGGCGGGCCGGATCGAGACGACGCTGGCATTGCTCGAGGACAAAGGCCTCGTCTACGAGGGCGTCCTGCCGCCCCCCAAGGGCAAGCCGGTCGAGGACTACGAGCCGGTCCCCCAACTCCTCTTCCGCTCGACCGCCTACGGCGACGACAGCGACCGCCCCCTGAAGCGCTCGAACGGCGCCTGGACCTACGTCGCCGCCGACCTCGCCTACCACCTGGACAAGATCGAGCGCGGGTTCGACCAGTTGATCGACGTGCTCGGCGCCGACCACGGCGGCTACGTCAAGCGCATGGCGGCCGGCGTCGCGGCGCTCTCGGACGGCAGGGTGGGCTTCGACGCCAAGCTCTGCCAGCTCGTCAGCCTGCTCGACGCCGGGCAGCCGCTCAAGATGAGCAAGCGCGCGGGTCGCATCGTCACCATGCGCGACGTGGTCGACGAGGTCGGCAAGGACGCTTTCCGCTTCATCATGCTGACCCGCAAGAACGACGCCGGGCTCGACTTCGACCTGCAAAAGGTCGTCGAGCAGTCGAAGGACAACCCCGTCTTCTACGTCCAGTACGCCCACGCCCGCGTCTGCTCGGTCTTCCGCAACCTCGAGGCCGAAGGCGCCGGCGAACTCGGGACGAACCTCGCGGACGCCCCCGTCGCGCTTCTGACCGACCCGGCCGAACTCGCCCTCATCCGGCAGACGGCCCTCTTCCCCCGCCTCGTCGAGGCGGCGGCGGCGGCGCACGAGCCGCACCGGGTCGCCTTCTACCTCCACGACCTCGCCGCCGCCTTCCACGCCCTTTGGACCCGCGGCAAGGAGGAGCCCGCCCTGCGCTTCATCCGCACCGACGAACCCGACCTCACCCGGGCAAGGCTCGCCATGCTCGCCGCCGTGCGCCGGACGATCGCGCTCGGCCTCGGCCTCATGGGCGTCACGCCCGTCAGCGAACTGACCTGAGCGCATGGCGACGGACCCCACCCGCAAGAAGGGCGCGCCTCCCGCCCGAAAACGCCTGTGGCGCTGGCTGCCGGTCCTCCTGGTCCTCGCCGTCGTCGCCGTCTTCGGCTTCTTCGTCTGGGAGGGGCTGCGCCAGCTCGACGCCGGCGGCGCCGAGATCGCCGTCGTCCAGGCCGACGCCGACGGCTACAAACGGCCGCCGAGCCCGGAGGAGCGGGAAGGGGACGCGCCCCTGAACGACGGCTCGCCCGTCTTCGCCGACCTCGCGGCCAAGGACGAGGCGAAGGCCCCCGTCTACGAGCGCATCCTCCCCCTACCGGACCCGCCGCCGCGCTCGGCAAAGGAGGTGTTCCTCGAACCCGCCGCCCCGCCGCCGCCGCCGGACGGTCCCGTCGTCGCGGGCGTGACCGAAGTGCCGGTCTCGCCCTCGAACCCGCCGCCCACCGGGCAGAAGGCGCCGGCCGTCCCGCCACCGCCACCGGCCGCCGCCGGCGCGCAATCGACGCCGCCGCCCGTCACCCCCGCGTCCGAACCCCCGCCCGAACCTCCTCCGAAAGCCCCCGCTCCCCAAGCGGCGCCCGCCGTCGAGCCCGCCCCGCGGGCGCGGGCCCCGGAACCGTCCCCGGAGCCCGCGGGGGCGTCCGGGGGCTGGCGGCTCCAGCTCCTCGCCCTGCGCGACCGCGCGGCGACCCGCGCCGGCTGGGAAACGTTCAAGGCGCGCTACCCCGACATCCTCGGCGGCCTCGCCCCCGAGGTGGTCGAGGGCACGGCCGGCGGCGCGCCGATCTTCCGCCTCCAGGCCGGCCCCCTCCCGGACCGCGCCGCCGCCGGCGATGCCTGCGGGCGGCTGAAGGCGGCGGGCGGCGACTGCTTCGTCGTCGGACCCGCCCCTTGAGCCCCTCTTCCTTGAGCTCCGTCCCTTGAACAAAGTGCGCGCCGCCGTCGTGGGCGTCGCCGGCGAGCGCCTCGACCCATTCGAGCGCGACCTCTTCCGGCGCCTGCCGCCGGCGGGGTTCATCCTCTTTCGCCGCAACCTCGCGGACCCGGCGCAGCTTGCCGCGCTCGTCGCCGAGCTGAAGGCCCTCTTCCCCGGACGGTGGGTCCCCGTCCTCGTCGACCAGGAGGGCGGCCGCGTGCAGCGGCTCCGCCCCCCCGCCTGGACCGGGTGGCCGTCGGCGGCGGCGCTCGCCCGCACCGCCGACCCGGAGGCCCTGACCCTGCGCGCCGCCTTCGGCCTCGGATCCGACTTGGCCGCGCACGGCATCGACGTCGACTGCGCCCCGGTCCTCGACCTCGCCGTGCCGGGGGCCACCCCCGCCATCGGCGACCGCGCCTTCGCCGCCGACCCGGCCCGAGTCGCCCGCCTCGGCGGCGCGTTCGCGCGCGGGCTCGCCTTGGCCGGGGTCGCCCCCGTCATGAAGCACCTGCCGGGCCACGGCCGCGCCTCTGCCGACAGCCACCTCGAACTGCCCGTGGTCGACGCGAGCATCGCCGACCTGCGGGCGACCGACTGGCTGCCCTTCAGGGCGCTCGCCAACGCCGTCCCCTTCGCCATGACGGCGCACGTGCTCTACGAGGCGCTCGACCCCCGCCGCCCCGCCACCCTCTCGCCGACCGTCATCGGCGACATAGTTCGGGGCGAGATCGGCTTTGCCGGCATCCTCCTTTCGGACGACCTCGACATGCACGCCCTTCAAGGCCCCGTGCCCGAGCGCGCCGCCGCCGCGATCGACGCCGGCTGCGACCTCGCGCTTCAGTGCGGCGGCGACGCGGCCGTCGCCGCCGCCGTGCTCGCCGCCGTGCCGCCCTTGCCGGCGGCGCGGCTCGATCGGCTCCAGGCCGCCCGCCCCGCCATCCCGCCGACAGCGCAGCCCGGCCTCCTCCTCGCCCGGGCGCGGGAGATCGCCGCCGAGGTCGGAGCCCACCTTGCCTGACCTCGCCGCCATCGGGCAGGCGCTTTCGGTCTGGGCCATCCCCGTCGTCACCGCGATCACCTTCCACGAGGCGGCGCACGGCTTCGTCGCGGACCGGCTCGGCGACGACACGGCAAGGCGTCAGGGCCGCGTCACCCTCAACCCGATCCGCCACGTCGACCCGTTCGGCACCGTCCTCCTGCCGCTGCTCCTCCTCTTCGCCGGCTCGCCCTTCCTCTTCGGCTACGCGAAGCCGGTGCCGGTCGCCTTCCACCGCCTGAACGACCCCAAGCGCGACATGGTCTGGGTGGCGCTGGCCGGCCCTGCGGTCAACATCGCCATCGCCTGGGCCTCGGCGCTCGTCCTCCACCTCCTCGCGGGGTCCGAGGGCACGCTCAACCTGTGGCTCTGGGACAACTTCGAGAACGCCCTTCTCATCAACGTCGTCCTCGCCTGCTTCAACATGATCCCGATTCCGCCCCTCGACGGCGGGCGGGTCCTGACCGGGATCCTGCCGATCCCGCTCGCCCGCCGCTTCGCCCGCGTCGAGCGCCACGGCTTCCTGATCCTCATCGGCGTCATCTTCCTCGTCCCCCTCCTCGGCCGGGCGCTGGGGCGGGTCTGGGAACCGCTCGTCATGGTCCTCCGCCCCCTCGTGAACGCCGTCCACGGCCTCGTCGTCACCCTCGCCTTCTGGTGACGCGGGTGGGGGAAAAGGGCGGGCCCTTCGTCGTCGCCCTTGACGGGTTCGAGGGGCCGCTCGACCTCCTCCTCGACCTCGCCCGCAAGGACAGGATCGACCTGAAGCGCCTCTCGGTCCTGCGCCTCGCCGAGCAGTACCTCGCCTATCTGGAGACGGCGGCGTCGCTGCGGCTCGAGGTCGCCGCCGATTACCTCGTCATGGCGGCGTGGCTCGCCTACCTCAAATCCGAACTGCTCCTGCCCAAAGCCGGACACGGGGCGCCGGACCCGGAAGCCCTGGCGGACGACCTCGCGCTCCGCCTGCAACGCCTCGACGCCGCGCGGTGGGGGGCCGACTGGCTCAAGGCCCGCCCCCGCCTCGCCGAGGCGCGATTCCCGCGCGGGATGCCGGACGGGCTCGGCCGCGAGCGGGCGGGGGATCCGGCGCCCGACCTTCCCGCCCTCCTCGACCTCTACCCCCGCCTGATGACTAGGCGTCGGCGGACGGACCTCCGCCTCGTCCCGCGCGCCCACATGACCCTGGAGGCGGCGCTGGAGCGCCTCGCCCGGCTCGCCACCCCCTTCGCGTGGCGAGAGCTGCGCGCCTTTCTTCCCCCCGGTCTAGAAACGGGCCTGCCGGAGCGCGCGGCGCTCGCCGCCTCGTTCGTCGCCGGCCTCGAACTGGCGCGGCGGGGTGCCGTCGAGATCGAGCAGGCCGCCGCCTTCGCCCCCTTGCGGCTGCGGTCGATCCCGACGGGGGAGGGGCCTTGAGCGACCCCCCGCCCAAGGCGATCGTCGAGGCCATGCTCTTCGCCGCCGCCGAACCCTTGAGCGAGGCGGAGATCCAGGCCCGCCTCGGCGGGCTCGGGGAGGCCCTCCCCCTCCTGGAGGAGCTTCGCCGGGACTACCGGGACCGGGGCGTGCGCCTGGAGCGGCAGGGGCGGCGCTGGGCCTTGCGCACCGCGCCGGAGACGGCGCCCTTCCTCGTCCGGGCCGATCCTGGCCCGAGGCGGCTCTCGAAGGCGGCGATGGAAACGCTCGCCGTCATCGCGTGGCGGCAGCCGGCGACCAGGGCCGAGATCGAGGCCGTGCGCGGCGTCCCGGTGGCGAGGGGCACCCTCGACGTCCTCCTCGGTGCCGGCTGGGTGCGGCCGAAGGGCCGCCGCGAGGCGCCGGGGCGGCCCGTCACCTGGGTAACGACCCCGGGCTTCCTCGACGCCTTCGGCCTCTCCTCGCTCGACGACCTGCCGCGCCTCGACGAATTGGGGACGTCCGGGCTGTTCCGCTTCGACGGGGCGGACTAGATCAAGGGGGCACGATTGCGCCGGGCCGGGTTTTTTGCCACACTCTGGCCAACGTGCGCTTTTCGCCGGTCGGGTTCCGTCCCGCTCCGGCCCAACGAGGGTTCCCGATGAGCATCGGTATCTGGCAGGTCATCCTGATCCTCATGATCGTCCTCATCCTGTTCGGCGCGGGCAAGCTGCCGAAGGTGATGGGCGACGTGGCCAAGGGGGTGAAGAGCTTCAAGTCCGGCCTCAAGGACGACGAGGACGACGCGCCGAAGACGATCACCGCCGAGCGCGCGACGCCGGCGGCGACGCCGGGCGCTTCGACCCACGCGACGGCCTACGCGGCGCCGCCCCCGACGCCGCACGCCGCCCCCGACGCCGCCCCGGCCCGCGACGAGCCGGTCGGCGGCCGCTGACCGCCCGCGCCGTCCCGGCCTTTCAAGGATAGGCCGCCGCCCATGTTCGACATCGGCTGGTCCGAGATGGCCATCGTCATGCTGGTCGCCCTCGTCGTCATCGGGCCGAAGGACCTGCCGCGCGTCGCCCGCGAGATCGGCCGCTGGACCGGCAAGGCGCGGGCGATGGCGCGCGACTTCCACCGCGCCATCGACGACATGGCGAGAGAGGCCGACCTGGACGACCTGAAGAAGACCGTCGACGACGCCCGCTCGATCAGCTCGCGCCGGGGCCTGAGCAAGGCGATCGACCCGGACGGCAGCCTGGAGCGCGCCTTCGACGTGTCCGACGCGGGCGGGAAGAAGACGCGGGCGAAGGCCCTGGAACCCGCCGCCCCGGCGGCTTCCGCCCCGCCCGACCCGCCGCCTCCCTCCTCCTTGAGCATCGACGGCGCCGTCGAGCCGCCCGCCGCCGTGCAGGACAGGGCCGAGAAGCCGGCCGACACCACCCCCTCGTGACCGGCCGCGACGGCGCGGCGCCGGCTTTGGAACCGTAGAGCGTGCTCAAGGACATCGACGACCGCGAGATGCCGCTGCTCGAACACCTGCTCGAGCTGCGCAACCGCCTCATGTACGCCTGCGGCGCCGTGCTGATCGGCTTCGTGCTCTGCTACTTGGTCAGCGACCACATCTACGCCTTTCTCACCCAGCCGCTCGCCGACATCTGCCTCAGCTCGGTCGCCAAGGTGGGCGACCGCGCCCTTTGCACCCGGCTCATCTACACGGACCTCACCGAAGCCTTCTTCACCTACGTCAAGGTGGGCTTCTTCGCCGGCGCCTTCCTCACCTTTCCCTTCGTCGCCATCCAGCTCTGGCTGTTCATCGCCCCCGGCCTCTACAGGAACGAGAAGCAGGCCTTCCTGCCCTTCCTCGTCGCCACCCCCGTCCTGTTCTTCCTGGGCGGGGCGATGGCCTACTACTTCGTCTTCCCCTTGGCATGGCGCTTTTTCCTGAGCTTCCAGACGCCGGGCGGGCCGGGCACGCTGCCGATCGAGCTGGAAGCCCGCGTCGGCGAGTACCTCGACCTCGTCATGAAGCTGATCTTCGCCTTCGGCCTCTGCTTCCAGCTTCCCGTCGGCCTCACCCTGATGGGCCGGGTCGGGCTCATCTCCTCCGACGGGCTCGTCCGCAACCGCAAGTTCGCCATCGTCGGCGTGTTCGCCGTCGCCGCCGTCCTCACGCCCCCCGACATCTTCAGCCAGGTCGGCCTCGCTTTGCCGATCCTCGCCCTCTACGAGATCTCGATCGTCCTGGTCCGCATGGCCGAGAAGAAGCGCCGCGCGGCGGAAGAAGCCGAGGAGACCGAAGAGGCTGACGGGGGCGGCTAGGGCTGCTAGAACGCGGGCCGATCAACCGCTGCGCGCGTTTGCGTTTTTGAGCGGAGGCTTGCCTTGCACGATCTGAAGCGGCTGCGCGAGAACCCGGCCGCGTTCGACGCCAACCTCGCCCGGCGCGGCCACCCCGCCGTCGCGGACGACCTCCTCACCCTCGACCGCGAGCGGCGGTCTCTGGAGACCCGCCTCCAGGAGGACCAGGCGCTGCGCAACCGCCTCTCCAAGGAAGCCGGGCAGCGGCGCGGCCCCGACGGCAGGCCGCCGCAGGAACTGCTCGACCACGTCAACGAGCTGAAGGACCTGCTCCGCATCCGGGATACCCGGCTCAGGGAGGTGGACGCCGAGCTTGAGCGCCGCCTCGTCCAGATCCCGAACCTGCTCTCGGACGACGTGCCGGACGGCCCCGACGAGACGGCGAACGTCGAGGTCCGCCGCGTCGGCGAGCCCCGCCGCTTCGCCTTCGCGCCCAAGCCGCACGACGAACTGGGATCCCGCCTCGGCATGGACTTCGAGCGCGCGGCCCGGATGGCGGGCGCCCGGTTCGTGACGCTCAAGGGGCCGCTCGCCCGGCTGGAGCGGGCGCTGGGCTCGTTCATGCTCGACGTGCAGACGGGCGAGCACGGCTACGTCGAGACGGCCGTGCCCCTCCTCGTCCGGGACAACGCCCTCCTCGGCACGGGCCAGCTGCCGAAGTTCGGCGACGACCTGTTCCGCACCACCGACGACCGCTGGCTCATCCCCACGGCCGAGGTGCCGCTCACCAACATGGTGGCGGGCGAGATCCTCGACGAGGCCGACCTGCCCCTTCGGATGGCCGCCTGGACCCCCTGCTTTCGCGCCGAGGCGGGGTCGGCCGGGCGCGACGTGAAGGGCATGATCCGCCAGCACCAGTTCCAGAAGGTGGAGATGGTGAGCGTCACGACCCCGGAAGCCTCGGCGGGCGAGCACGAGCGGATGACAGAGTGCGCCGAGGCGATCCTGAAGCGCCTCGGCCTCGCCTTCCGCACCGTGATCCTGTGCAGCGGCGACACGGGCTTCGGCGCCACCAAGACCTACGACGTCGAGGTCTGGCTGCCGGGGCAGGACCGCTACCGCGAGATCTCGAGCTGCTCGAACTGCGGCGACTTCCAGGCAAGGCGGATGAACGCCCGCTGCCGGCCTTCGGGCGAGAAGAAGACCCGCTTCGTCCACACGCTCAACGGCTCCGGCCTCGCCGTCGGCCGCGCCTTGGTCGCCGTCCTCGAAACCTACCAGGACGAGGCGGGCGGCGTCGCCGTCCCGGACGCGCTCAAGCCCTACATGGGCGGCATCGAAAGGCTCGACCCCCGATGACCGAACCCCGCTGGGCCGGACGCCGCCCCCGCATCCTCGTCACCAACGACGACGGCGTCACCGCCCCCGGCATCCGGGTCCTGGAGCGGATCGCCGCCGAAGTGGGCGAGGCCGTCTACACCGTGGCGCCCGAACTGAACCACAGCGGCGCCGGCCACTCGCTCACGCTCCGCCGCCCCTTGCGCGTCCACGAAGTCGGGGAAAACCGCTGGTGCGTCGACGGCACCCCCACCGACTGCGTCATGCTGGGCCTCCAGCACGTCCTGGAGAAGGAGCGGATCGACCTCGTGCTCTCGGGCATCAACCACGGCGCCAACCTCGCCGACGACGTGACCTATTCCGGCACCGTCGCCGCCGCGATGGAGGCGACCCTCCTGCGCGTGCCCGCCATCGCCCTCTCCCAGGTCTGCGAGGACCAAGCCAGCCTCCGCTGGGACACGGCCGAACGCCTCGGCGCCGAGATCGTCCGCCGCTGCCTCGGCTTCGCGTGGCCCGGCGACGTGCTCCTCAACGTCAACCTCCCCGACCGCGCGCCGGACGACGTGCGGGGGATCAGGATCACCCGCCAGGGCAAGCGCAAGTTCGGCGACGAACTCGTCGAGCGCCTCGACCCGCGCGGCGAGCCCTACGTCTGGATCGGCGGCCTCACCAAGGGCGACGAGATCCCCCCCGAGGACACCGACCTCCACGCCGTTGCTAGCGGCTTCGCCTCCGTCACCCCGATCCACATGGACATGACCCACCGCCCGAGCCAGAAGGCGCTGGAGGCGATTTTCAGGGGGTAGAGGAAGACGCGAAGCGTAGCGGCGCCGTCGCCGTCGTTACTTCCCGGCAACAGGAAAGGCCTCCTCTTCCCGCCCCCCGTTGAGCGCCGCCCCGCCGGACACTAGACTTATCCACATGGTGCGAGACCCCGACCGTCGCGGCCTTCTTCGCTGGCGAGCGCCCGCCGCGCTGGCGGCGGTCCTTCTGCTCGTCGCCGGCTGCGCCGCCGATCCTCCCCCGTTCCCCGCGCGCCTCGCCGCCCTGCCGCAGGCGCGGCCCGAGCCCCTGCCGCCCGGCGGGCGCCACCTCGTCATGCCGGGCGAGACGGTGAGCGCCCTGTCCCGCCGCTACGCCCTTCCGCCCGACGGCATCATCCGTATGAACGCCCTCGAGGAACCCTACTTCCTCTACGTCGGGCAGGTGCTCCAGCTCCAGGACACCCCGCCGCCCGCGCCCCGACCGGCGCCGAGGCTCCACGAGGTGCGGCCGGGCGAGAGCATGATGCGGATCGCCCGCCTCTACGGCCTCGGCCTCGGCGACCTCATCGCCCTCAACAAGGGCAGCGACCCGAACGACATCCGGCCGGGACAGGTCCTGCGCCTGCCGGCCGCGATCGGGGGTCCGGCCCCGCCCGCCGTCGCCGCCCGTCCGTCGCCGCCGCTGGAAATCCGGGTCGTCGAAGCGCCGACGCCCGCCGAGCGCCGCCAACAGCTCGCCGACGCCAGGAGCGCCGCGACCCGTCCTCCCCCCGCCCGCTCCGGCGAGGGCTTCCTCTGGCCCGTCAAGGGCCGGATCCTGAGCGCGTTCGGCCCCCGCCCCGACGGGAGGCGCAACGACGGCGTCAACATCGAGGCGGTCCGGGGCGCCGTCGTCCGCGCCGCCGAGAACGGCATCGTCGTCTACGCGGGCGAGGCCGTGCCCGCCTTCGGCCGGATGCTCCTCATCCGCCACGCCGACGGCTACCTCACCGCCTACGCCCACAACGACGCCCTCCTCGTCGTCCAGGGCGACGCGGTGGCGCGGGGCCAGCCGGTGGCGCGCGCCGGCACGAGCGGCCGGGTGAACCGGCCCCAGCTCCACTTCGAGCTGCGCAAGGGCGGCGCCGTCCTCGACCCGAAGCGTCTCATGCCGCCGCTCGCCACGCAGCTGGCGAGCGGCGCCGGCTGAATCGCGCGGCGGACGCGAAGCACGGCCCTCGACGTTCGCGCCAGAGGCGCAGCGGGGGATGCAAGTCTTCCCCGCGAGGGATCATTACCTTCGAGAAGGCGTTAGGTGTTTGAAAGCGCCAGCCACGAAGGTCAACGACGCCATGCCGGGCAGTCCCCCGTCCCCCGACCGCCCTCAGGCGCCGGCCGTCGTCGCGGCCGCGACGCCCACCACCTCCGGGCTGATGACGCTCGCCGTCGGGGTCGTCGTCGTCGCCGCCCTCTACGTCGGGCAGGCCGTGCTGATCCCGATCATGCTGGCCGTGCTCCTGAGCTTCGTCCTCGCCCCCGTCGTCGACGGGCTGCGCCGGCTGCGGGTGCCCAAGGCGCTGGCGGTGCTCGTCGCCGTGCTCCTGGCGCTCGCCGTCATCGGTTCGGTGGCCGCCCTCATCGGCACCCAGGTGGTGGGCGTCGCCAACGACCTGCCGCGCTACGCCGACGCGCTGAAGAAGAAGGTGGGCGCCATCCAGGACCTCTCGACGGGCGAGGTCGGCGGGCTCATCGACCGGCTCGGCGGCGGGATCAAGGACGTCGCCGACGACGCGACGCGCGCGTCGCAGGGCAAGCCCGCCGCCCCGGTCGGGGACGCGCCGGCGGCGACGGTCGGGGGGCCGCGCCAGCCGATCCCGGTCGAGGTGCACGAGCCCGACCCCACGCCCCTGGAGATGGCCGAGCGGATCCTGGAGCCCGCCCTGGCGCCGCTCGAAACCACGCTCATCGTCCTCGTCGTCGCCGTCTTCATCCTGGCGCAGCGGCGCGACCTGCGCGACCGGCTGATCCGCCTCTTCGGCTCCTCCGACCTCCACCGCACCACGGTGGCGATGGGCGACGCGGCGCGGCGGCTCAGCCGCTACTTCCTGGCCCAGCTCGCCATTAACACGATGTTCGGCTGCATCATCGCCGCCGGCCTCTACGTCATCGGCGTGCCGAGCCCCGCGCTGTGGGGCCTGCTCGCCGGGCTCCTGCGCTTCGTCCCCTATATCGGCGCCGTCATCGGCTCCGTGATCCCGCTGGCGCTCGCCGCCGCCGTCGAGCCCGGCTGGTCGACCTTCGGCTGGACCCTCCTCCTCTTCGTCATGACCGAACCCCTCATCGGCTACGTCGCCGAACCCCTGCTCTACGGCCACAGCACCGGCCTCTCGCCGTTCGCCGTCATCATCGCCGCCGTGTTCTGGACGTGGCTCTGGGGGCCGATCGGCCTCATCCTCTCGACCCCGATCACCCTGTGCCTCGTCGTCCTCGGGCGCCACGTCGAGCGGCTGGAGTTCATCGAGGTGCTCCTGGGGGACGAGCGGGTCCTCACCCCCGTCGAGAGCTTCTACCAGCGGATGCTGTCGGGCGACGCCGACGAGGCCCACGACCACGCCGAGGAGCTGTTGAAGGAACGCTCGCTCACCGACTACTACGATGAGGTGGCGCTGAAGGGCCTGCAACTCGCGGCGAACGACGCCATCCGCGGCGTCCTCGACCCCGCGCAGTCCTTGAGGATCAAGAACACGATCGTCGATCTGGTCGAGGATCTGGCCGACCACGACGACCTCGACCCCAAGGACGAGGACGAGGACGAAGAAGGGACCAAGGCCGAGAAACCCGTCTTCGGCCCCGAGTTCCGGGCGCCGGCCTTTCGGAGCGAGGCGCCGATCCTGTGCATCGCCGGGCGCGGCCAGCTCGACGAGGCGGTGGCGACGATCCTCGCCCAGCTCCTCGGCAAGCACGGCCTCGGCGCCCGCGTCCTGCCGCACGAGGGGGTGTCGCGGGGGGCGATCGGCGCCCTCGACCTCGAGGGGGTCGGGATGGTCTGCATCTCGTACCTGGAACTCAGCGGCGCCCCCTCGCACCTCCGCTACCTGCTGCGCCGCCTGCGTCAGCGCCTGCCGAAGGACGCGCCGATCCTGGTGGGGCTGTGGCCGGCGGAGGACGCGTTTCTGCGCGACGAGCGGGGGCGCGGCGCGCTCGGCGCCGATTACTACGCGAGTTCCCTGCGCGAGGCCGTCGGCCTGTGCGTCCGGGAGGCGGCGGGGGAGAAGGCCCCGGCGAGGGTCACGGCGACGGCCGCCTGAATCGGCGCGCCCGACCTCCGGCGCGAACTTTTAAGAAAACCGGCAACCTTTCGCCGACCCGCCCCGACCCACCCTCCAGAAGACGGAAGCGCGAGCGGCCGGCTTCGATCGGAGGGGGCGATCGAATGAGCGTTGCCCGCTTCGAGCCAGCGAACGAAACAGCCTCGAATCCGGAGAACGATCATGCGCAAGACGATGTTGTGCGGCCTCGTGGCCGCGGCGCTGGGCGGCGCGGCCCTGGACGCGGCCCCGGCCCAGGCCGCGAGCCAGGCCACTTTCCCGATGTCGCGCTCGAACGGCCTTGGCGCCACCTGTGCGGCCAAGGCTGTGGCGGTGGTGAAGGTGCAGTCGCTCGGCTTCGCCGAGAAGATGACCGTCGCGGTCGCGGGATTGCGGGCCGGGACCGAACTCGACCTCTTCGCCCTCCAGGTGCCGGACTTCCCCTTCGGCGTCGCTTGGTACGTGGGCGACCTCGAAGTCGGCTCGAACGGCAGGGTGACGAAGACCTTCATCGGCCGCTTCAACATCGAAACCTTCGCCGTCGCGGTCGGTGTCCCGGCCCCGGCCCCGCACACCCACGCCGGCGACGCGAACAGCAATCCCACCTTCGCCCCGGTCCACACCTACCACCTCGGCATGTGGTTCAACTCGCCCGCGGACGCCGCCCTGAACGGCTGTCCCAACGTCCTTACGCCCTTCAACGGCGAGCACGACGCCGGGATCCAGGTGCTCAGCACCCGCATCTTCCCCAAGAAGAACGGCCCCTTGAAGAAGATCAACTAGGTCGGTGACGGCCCTCGGCGCGGCGGTCCCGGGAAGGGACCGCCGCGCACCCGTTGCCAGGGACCGGCATTTCGAAGAGAATGGGCGGGTGCGGCGGCCGGCGACGCCCCGGCCGCGGGGGGAACGGATCACGATGCGCGACCCCGCGATGCATGGGGAAGGGGAGGCGGCCGACGCCCTCGTCCCGCCCGACGACGAAGCGCTGATCGAGCGGGTCGCGGGCGGCGACCGGCGGGCCTTCCGCCTGCTCTACGAGCGCCACGCGCGGCGCGTCCTCGCCTTCGTCGGGCGCCGCCTGTCCGACGCCTCCGAGGCCGAGGACGTGCTGCACGAGGCGATGCTGGAGGTGTGGCGGGGGGCCGGGCGCTACCGCGGCGGGTCCGCCGTCCCGACCTGGATCCTCGGCATCGCCGCCCACAAGACGGCCGACCGCCTGCGGACGCGGAAGCCCGAGTACCGGGCGGAGCTGGACGAAGGGATCCCCGACGGGCGCCTGGGCGGCTTCGACCTCGTCGCGGCGGAGGACGAGGCCGCCGCGCTCCGCGCCTGCCTGGGCGACCTCCCGGCCGCGATGCGCGAGGCCGTCCACCTCGTATTCTTCCAGTCGCTGCGCTACGCCGAGGTCGCCCTGGTGCTGGCCTGCGCCGAGGGCACCGTCAAGGCCAGGATCCACCACGCCAAGCGCGCCCTGAAAACGTGCCTCGGCCGCCGCGGGATCGGTGCGCCCGGAGAGGCCGCGTCATGAGCGACGGCATCGACGACCTCGTCCCCCTCTACGTCAACGGCACCGCGACCGCGCCCGAGCGCGCCCGGGTCGAGGCGGCGGCGCGCGCGGACCCCGAGGTCGCGGAAGCGGTCCGCTTCTGGCGGGGGGTCGAGGCGGCGGTCGCGGCCGAGGACGGGCAGGCCCGCCCCGAACCCGGCGGTTGGGGGCGCCTGGAGCGCGCCCTCGACGCCGAGACTGGAACCGAAGCAAGGGCCGGAGTGGTGCGCCTCGCCGACCGCTTCCCGCGCCGCCGGCCGGTGCTCGGCGTCAGCCCCTGGTGGCGCCCGGCCGCGGTCGCGGCCTGCCTGCTCCTCGCCGCGCAGTCGGCGTTCCTGCTCCGGGGCGGGGCCGGGGCGCCGGGCGGGGCGCCCGAAGGGTCGCTCGCCACGGCGTCGGGCGAGGTCGGCACCGCTACCGGCGAGGCCGGGCGCGTGCTCCAGGTCACGTTCCGGCCCGACGCCACCGAGGAAAGCATCCGCACCCTGCTGCTCGACGTAGGCGCCGTGCTGGTCGACGGGCCGAGCGCGATCGGCGTCTACCGGATCGCGTTCGCCACGCCGGAGGCGCGCGCGGCCGGGCTGAAGGCGCTTCTGGCCCGAAGCGACGTGATCGAGAGCGCCGCCAAGTGAGGGTCCGCCCCTACAACCCCGCCGACGCCGCCCCCCTCGCCGGCCTGTACCTGCGCTCCGTCGAAAGGATCGGCGCCCGTTCCTACGCGCCGCCGCAGGTCGAGGCGTGGGCGTCGCTGGCCCCCACCCCCGAACGGCTGGACGCGCTGATGGCCGACGGCCGGACGCGGCTCGTCGCCGCCGACAAGGATCGGCCGGTCGCGTTCGCCGACCTGGAGCAGGACGGGCATATTCATTTTCTCTACTGCGACCCGGACACGGCCGGCACGGGCGTCGCGTCCCGGCTCTACGACGAGCTGGAACGCACCGCGCGGGCGGGGGGGCTGCGCCGGCTGTACGCCGAGGCCAGCGAGGCCGCGCGGCAGTTCTTCCTGAAGAAGGGGTTCGTCCTGACGGCGCGGCGCGACTTCGAGGTCGGGGGCGTGCCCCTGCACAATTATGCCGTGGAAAAGGCGCTGCCCGACGAACCGGGGGGGCTGCGGCCATGAACGTCTTCGCCTTGTCTCGCGGGATCGCCCTGGCGTTGGCCCTCCTCCTGGGCCTGACGCCCGCCCGCGTCCCCGCACGGGGATCGGCCGTCTACGCCCCGGGGGAGGTGCTGGCGCTGACCGACACCGACGCGGGGGCGGACGCCCTGGTCCGGGCGGCGGCGCCGGCGGGCTACGCGCTCCTCGAGCGCCACGACCTCCCGGCGCTCGGCTTCGTGCTCGTCAAGTTCGCCTACCCCGAGGGGCTCACCGGGCCGGCGGCGATCCTCGGCCTCGAATCCTTGGGCATCGCCGCGACGATCGGGGTCAACCACCTCTACCGGCCGGCGGCGTCCCCCGCGGCGGCCGGGCGCGACTACGCGCCGGCGCTCCTGGGCTGGCCCGAAGGCGGCTGCGACGCCCCGGTCTCGATCGGCGTCGTCGACACCGCGGTCAGCGGGCCCGACCGTCCGGTGCGCGGCGTCGTCCAGCAGAGCTTCCTGGGGCCGGGCGACCTCGCGGCGGACGCCGGGCACGGCCTTGCCGTCGCCAGCCTGCTGCGCGGCGCCGGGGCGCGCAAGGGGCTGCTCCCGCGGGCCACCCTCTTCGTCGCGGCGGTGGCCGAGCGGGACGGTCAGGGTGCCGCCTTCGTGCGGGTCGACCGCATCGCAAGGGCGCTCGACTGGTTCGCGGGCTACGGCATCCGGGTCGTCAACGTCAGCCTGAGCGGCCCCAGGAACCGCGTCCTGGCGCGCACGGTGCGGGCGGCGGCGGGCCGGGGCCTCGTCGTCGTCGCGGCGGCGGGCAACGACGGGCCGGACGCCGGCCCCGCCTACCCCGCGGCTATGGACGACGTGATCGCGGTCGCGGCCCTGGATGCCCGGCTCCGCCCCTACGCCCGCGGCAACCGGGGCGCCTACGTCGCCGTCGCCGCCCCCGGCGTCGACGTGCTCGTGGCGACCCCCGACGGCGGCACCCGCTACGCCACCGGCACCTCGTTCGCCGCCCCCTTCGTCGCCGCCGTCGTCGCGGCCGGAATGGCGCGCGAAGGCTTTCAGAACGCCGCCGAGGCGCGGGCCTACCTGACGGCGCGGGCCAGGGACCTGGGCAGACCCGGCCGCGACGACGCGTTCGGTTACGGCCTCGTGGACGCCGAGGACGCCTGCCCCGCCCGATAGCCCCTTCGCGCGTCGACGCGGGGCTTGTCCTGGGCACGGCAGCGCGCACGGACCGCCCTTGCGGGGAAGGTCCGCCGCCGCAAGTCGACGCGCCGCGCCCGCATCGTTCGGCGTCTCCCGTGCAAGCCGGGCGAAACGCGCCTATCTGTGACGCAGACGGTTCGCGGGGCGGGGCATGGACGGGGGCGGGGCGAAGCGGCGGCGGGTGATCGTCGCCATCACGGGCGCCAGCGGCGCGGTCTACGGCGTGCGGCTCCTGGAACGCCTCCGGGACGTTCCCGGCGTCGAGACCCACCTCGTCGTCACCAAGGCCGGCGGGCTCACCCTCAAGGCCGAGTGCGGCCTCGCCCCGGGATCCCTCGCCCCGCTCGCCGACCACGTCCACAGCCCCGGTAATCTGGGCGCCCCGATCGCGTCGGGCTCGTTTCGCGTCCACGGCATGATCGTCGCCCCCTGCTCGATCCGCACGGCGTCCGCCATCGCCACCGGCCTCACCGACGACTTGGTCAGCCGCGCCGCCGACGTGGTCCTGAAGGAGCGCCGCCGCCTCGTCGTCGCCGTCCGCGAGACGCCCTTGCACCAGGGCCACCTCGAGACCCTCCTGAAGCTCGCCCGCCTCGGCGCCACCGTCTTTCCCGCGGTGCCCGGCTTCTACCACCGCCCGGCGACGCTGGACGACGTGATCGATCAGACCGTCATGCGCCTCCTCGACCAGATCGACATCCACACGGAGGCGCAGCCGCGCTGGGGCGAGGCCGGCGGGGTGCCGGCGATCGGGCAGAGGGAGGGGGAGGGGGAGGGGTGACGGCCGACCCCTTCTGGGACTTCTCGCTCGCCGTCTACGCCCGCCCCGGCGTCGAGGACGCCTGCCTCGCCCTCCAGGAGCGGCACGGGCTCGATGTGAACCTGCTCCTCTTCGCGCTCTTCGCGGGGTCCGAGGGACGCCGCCTCACCCCGACCGAGACGGCGCGCGTCGCCGCCGGCGCCGCCGCGTGGCACGAGGGGGTCGTCCGCCCCCTGCGCCGGGCGAGGCGGAACGCGAAGGCCGGCCTGTCCCCCGTCGACGCGGCCCTGACCGATGCCTTGCGCCGCCGGGTGGCGGGCGCCGAGATCGAGGCCGAGCGCGTCGAGCAGCTTCTCATCGCGGCGCTGGCCGGACCCCCCGCCGCCGTCGAGGCCGACCGGCGGGCGGCCGCCGCCGCGAACCTCGCCCGCTACCTCGCCCACCTCGGCGTCGACCCCGATCCCCCGGACCGCCGCCGCCTGGACGTTCTCCTGGCGGCGGCGTTCACGGAGGGGTGACGCTTCGCGTCCGCTGGCGTCGGGGCACCCGCGCCACCCTCGTCCGTTTCGCACCTCACCGACCCCAAAGGAGAACGCCATGAAGATCACGTGGCTCGGCCATTCGGCCTTCCACCTCGATACGGGCAGCCAATCGATTCTGCTCGACCCTTTCTTCGAGGGCAACCCCACCTACCCGAAGGGCTTCGAGGACGCTTTGGAGAAGGTCGACGTCATCGCCCTTACCCACGGCCACGACGACCACGTCGGCGACACGCTGCGGCTGGCGAAGAAGTACGGCAGCACGCTGTTCGCCCAGTTCGAGCTGGCGATGTACCTGAACGGGCAGGGGATCGAGAAGGTGCAGCCGATGAACACGGGCGGCTGCGTCGCCCAGGACGGCGTCGCCTACTGCATGGTGCAGGCCTTCCACAGCTCCGGCACCATGATCGACGGCAGGCCCGTGACGATGGGCGACCCGGCCGGGTTCGTCGTCAAGGCGGGCGACGCCCGCGTCTACGCCGCCGGCGACACGGGCCTCTTCTCCGACATGGCGCTGATCCAGCGGGTCCACCGGCCGAACGTGGGCTTCATCCCCGTCGGCGACCGCTTCACGATGGGGCCGGAGCAGGCCGCCATCGCCTGCAACGAGTTCCTCGACCTCGACCTCGTCGTCCCCGTCCACTGGGGCACGTTCGACATGCTCACGGGCGATCCCGAGGACTTCAAGCGCCGCGTGACGAAGGGCCGGGTCCACATCGCTACGCCCGGCGAGCCCTTCGACGCCTGACGCTTTCCCCTCAAAAAGAGGAAGAAAAGAGAAAGAAGGCCCCGCGCCAGCGGACGCGAAGCGTCGTCTACGCCCCCGCCAGATGCGCCTTGATCGCCTCGTTGACCTCCGCCGCGCGCTCCATGTGCGGCAGGTGGCCCGCGTCCGGCAGGCGCAGCACCTTCACCCCGTCCGGCAGCCCCTCGGACTGTTCGACCGGCAGGATGCGGTCCTTCTCCCCCCAGACCACGAGCACGGGCACGCCTAGGCCGTCGAGCACGCCGCGCAGCGGGCCCCGCTGACGGTCGCCCTCGGCCAGCGCGGCGCGCACCTTCCTGAGCGCCGCGTCGGCGCCGTCGAGGCGCTTGAAGCGCACCACCTCGTCGACCATCTCGCCCGTGATCATCGACGGGTCGGCGACGAGCTGCTCCAGGACGGCGCGCAGCTTCTTGCCGCGCGTCTCCTTGATGAACCCGTCCAGGTACGCGCCGTTGATCGCCTCGCCGAGCCCGCCGGACGCCACCAGGGCGAGCGACGCGACGCGCGCCGCGTCCTCGCGGGCCATCAGGAGGCTCACGGCGCCCCCCATCGAGTGCCCGACGAGGTGCGCCTTCTCGATCCCCTTCGCGTCCATGAAGGCGACGACGGCGCCCTTCAGGTCGCGCAGGTCCTCGCCCACCTCCTTCGACGAGCCGCCGTGCCCCGGCAGGTCGAGCGCGTAGGCCTTGCGCCCCTCGGCGAGCGCGTCCTGGTTGAACATCCAGGACAGGTAGTCGCCGCCGAAGCCGTGGAGGAAGAGGACGGGCACGCCGTCCCCCTCGCCCGCTTCGAGGTAGCGCAGGCGCCGTCCCCCGGCCTCGATCGTCGCGGGCTCCGGCGGCGGCGCCGCCGATTCGGCGTCGGCGGCGAAGCGGGCCTGGAAATCTCCCACGAAGGCGTCGATCGCGGCGTCGTCGACCGAAGCGTCGGCCACGACGGCGAGCAGGGCGCCCACGGGCAGCGTGTCGCCGGGGCCGGCGACGAGGCGGCGCAGCGTGCCGCCGACCGGGCTCTCGAAGACGTTGGCGATCTTCGAGGTCTCGATGTCGGCGACCTCCTGCCCCTTCGTGAGCGTCGCCCCCTCGGCGACGTGCCATTCGGCGAGCAGCCCCTCCTGCATGGCGAGGCCCCACTTGGGCATGACGATGGGCTCGATCCCGCTCATTCGGCGGCCCTCGCCACGGCGTTGTCGAGCGTGGCGCGCACCGCCGCCTCGATCCTGTCCGGCCCCGGCACGTAGATGTCTTCCAGGGCCGGCGAGAACGGGACCGGCGAATGCGGCGCCGTCACCATCCGCACGGGGGCCTTGAGCGACCCGAAGCACTCCTGGCCGACCAGTGCCGCGATGTCGGCCGCCATGCCGCAGCGGGGGTGCGCCTCGTCGACGACGACGACCCGCCCGGTCTCGCTCGCCGTCTCCAGGACGGTTTCCCGGTCGAGCGGCGAGGTGGTGCGGAGGTCGACGACGGTGACTCCGATCCCCTCCTTGTCCAGCTTGTCCGCCACCTGGTTCGCGTAGTTGACCATCCGGCCCATCGTGATGACCGTCACGTCGTCGCCCTCGCGGGTGACGTTCGCCTCCCCGAACGGGATCGCGTACGCCTCGTCGGGCACGTCGGCCTCCTCGTCGTACATCGCCTTGTGCTCGAAGAAGACCACCGGGTCGTCGTCGCGGATCGCCTGGATGAGCAGGCCCTTCGCCTCGTAGGCGTTCGAGGGGAGCACCACCTTCAGGCCGGGGATGTGGGTGAAGAGCGGGTAGAGGCACTGGCTGTGCTGGGAGGCCGCCCGGAACCCCGCCCCGTACATGGTGCGGATGACGAGCGGCGTCACCGCCTTGCCGCCGAACATGTAGCGGAACTTCGCCGCCTGATTGAAGATCTGGTCGAAGCAGACCCCCATGAAGTCGACGAACATGAGTTCGGCCACGGGCCGCAGCCCGGTCGCGGCGGCGCCCGCGGCGGCGCCGATGAAGGCGCCCTCGGTGATCGGGGTGTCGAGCACCCGGTCGCGCCCGAAGATCGGCATCAGCCCCTTGGTGACGCCGAGCGGTCCCCCCCAGGCGTCGTCCTCGCCCGGCGCCCCGTAGCCGCCCGCCACGTCCTCGCCCATGAGGACGACGCGCGGGTCGCGCTCCATCTCCTGGCGCAGCGCCTCGTTGATCGCCTGCCTATAGGTCTTCTTCGGCATCGCTCGAACCCCCCCCTTAGTAGGAGACGTAGACGTCGGTGAGCAGGTCGGCCTCGGTCGGCATGTCCGCCGCCTTCGCCTGGAGGAGGCACTGCTCGACCCGCTGCTTCGCCGACCGCTCGACCGCGTCGAGTTCCTCGCCCTCCAGGAGCCCGGCCTCGCCGACGCGCCGGCGGAAGAGCATGAGGCAGTCCTTGTTCGCCCTGGTCTCCTCGTTCTCGTTGGCGCCCTTGTAGGTCTGCGCGTCCCCCTCGAAGTGGCCGTAGTAGCGCTTCAGCCTGACGTGGATCAGGCTCGGCCCCTCGCCGGCCCTCGCGCGCTCGATGGCCTCGCGGGCCGCCTCCCAGACGGCGAAGAAGTCGTGGCCGTCGACCTCGGTGGCCGGCATCCCGAACCCCTTCGCCCGCTCCGTCTGGCTGCCGCTCACCGACCAGGATGAGGCCGTGCTTTCGGCGTAGCCGTTGTCCTCGATGACGAAGATGACGGGCAGGTTCCAGACGCGGGCGAGGTTGAAGCTCTCCAGCGTCGTGCCCTGGTTCGACGCCCCGTCGCCGACGAAGGCGACGGCGACCCCGCCCGTCTTCAAGGTCTTCGCCGTCAAGGCCGCCCCGCAGACGAGCGGCGGGCCGCCGCCGACGATGCCGTTCGCGCCCATCATCCCCTTGCCCAAATCGGCGATGTGCATCGAGCCGCCCTTGCCGCCGCAGAGCCCGGTCTTCTTGCCGAAGATCTCGGGCATCATCCCCGCCACGTCGACCCCCTTGGCGATGCAGTGGCCGTGCCCCCGGTGGGTGGAGGCGATGTTGTCGCGGTCGTCCAGGTGCATGCAGACGCCGACGCCGGACGCCTCCTCGCCCGCGTAGAGGTGGACGAAGCCCGGGATGTTCCCCGCCGAGAACTCCTCGTGCACCGCGTCCTCGAACTCGCGGATGAGGCACATCCGTTCAAAGGCCTTCAGAAGATCCTCGCGGCTGAGCTGCATCGAAACCGACCTCCCCGTCGTTCGCGACCTTGCCTGCGTTCCTGCGCCGGAGGACGGAGCGGGTCAATCCCCCCGTCTCGCGGTTGCAACGCGCGACGGGGCCCGATAGACGGGGCGGCGTCCTTCCTGGGAGAACAACGCGCGTGCGGTTCGCTCACCCGCTGCTGACGGCGGCGCTCCTGCTCGCGGCCTGCGGCGGCGAGCCGCCCCCGCCGCCGGCCCCCCCCCCGCCCCGGCCCCCGCCCGCCCCGCCGGCGGGGCGGGGGGGCGGGCGCGGGCGCGGCGGGGGGGCGGGGGGGGGGCGGGGGGGCGGGGGCGGCGCGCCGCGGGGGGGCGGGGCCCCCCCCCCCGCGCCCGCGGCGGCGGGGGGGGGGGCCGCGGGGGCGGGGGGGGGGGTGGGGGGGGGGGGCGGGGGGGGCGGCAGGTGCGGGGGGGGGGGGGGAGGCGGGGG
>JAGRGG010000115.1 GCA_020445645.1 Geminicoccaceae bacterium
CGACTTCTATTCCGGCATCATCCTGGAGGCGATGGGCATCCCGACGACGATGTTCACCGCCATCTTCGCGCTTGCCCGCACGGTGGGCTGGATCGCGCAGTGGAACGAGATGATCGAGGATCCGGAGCAGAAGATCGGCCGTCCCCGGCAGCTCTACGTCGGCGAGCGGCAGCGGCCGTTCGTACCGATGGACGAACGGGCGGGCTGACGGCGCCGCTACGCTTCGCGCCCGCCGGCGCGGGGCCTTTTCCGCAGGCCGGCCGGCGGCGGTTCCAGCGCCGCGCCGGCCCGCGGCCCTGCCCAAGTCTTCAAGGAAAAAATGCTGGACGGCGTGAAATAATAGGATATATTTCCCGCACACGGTCGCTTGAAGCGGGGTTCACCATGATCGGGCAGTTCCTTTGGGCCAGCAGCGACGACGGCGAGGCCGAAGCGCCGCCCGCGCCGGGCGAGAAGGCGGCGCGGGTTCTCCTGATCGAGGACGACGAGATCGACGCCGGCCTCGTGCGGCGGCGCCTGGCCGGCGAGGCGGTCGAGATCGTCCACGCCCGCTTCGCGGGGGACGGGATCAGGCGCCTCGGCGCCGGGGCCTTCGACGTCGTCATCCTCGACCTCAACCTGCCGGATTCCTGGGCCTCCGAGACCCTGAAGACGGCGCTCGACGCCGCCGGCAACGTCCCGATCATCGCCGTGAGCGGCAACGAGCTGTCGATCCACTCCGGTCGCAGGCAGACCTTCCCGAGCCAGTTCCTGACCTTCGTGCCGAAGGACAAGATCCTCCATCCCTACTTCGGCAAGTACGTCGTCTTCGTCGCCGCGCTCGCCGACCCGGCGCCGTTCGTGCCGGCCTGAGGACGCCTCGCGTCCGCCGGCGCTCAAGCCTCGAAGAGCTTCGCCGTGAACACGGCCTCGGTCACGAGGTCGCCGTCGACGGTGGCCTTGCCGGAAAAGCGCCAGAAGCCCATGCGCTGGCGCAGCTTCTCCACGTCGAGCCGCAGCTCGTGGCCCGGGCGGACGGGCCGGCGGAAGCGGGCTTCGTCGATGCTCAGGAAGTAGACGCCGTCGCCCCGCCCCTGCCGGCTCCGACTGGCGACGACGAGCACGGCCGCCGTCTGCGCCATGCACTCGACGATGAGCACGCCCGGCATGATCGGGTCGCCCGGGAAGTGGCCCTGGAAGTGGGGCTCGTTCAGGGACACGCTCTTGATGCCGGTCGCGCGCTCGAAGGCCCTGATGTCGACGACGCGGTCGATGAGCAGGAAGGGGGGACGGTGCGGGATGAGGCTCGGCAGCGTCACGGCATCGACGTCGTCGAGGGGCGTTCCGGGGGCGTACTCTTCGGTCGTCATGCGTTCCTTCCCTTCGTGGCGTTGCCCGTCGTTTCTCGACAATAGGCTCGTTTGGGGGCTCATTCGGGCGCCTTCTCGGGCACGCGCACGTCGGGCAGCTTGGCGTTCAGACCGTCGAGCACCGCGCCCGTGAGGTCGATCGCGGGCGCGAACAGGAGCACCCCCGAACTCGGCAGGACGAGGTTGAAGCCGCGCCGATCGGAAAGGTCCTCGACGACGCTGACGATGGCGTCGCGGATCGAGCCCAGCGCCACCGCCGACACGGCGTCGAGCTGCCGGCGGCGCTCCTGCACCAGCCTTTGCACCTCCGCCACGTCCTTCTCGAACGCCGTCCGCCGATCGGCGTAGGCCTCGGGCGAGAGCACGCCCCGTTGCGCGGCGAGGTCCTTGTCGGCCTTGTTGAGGCGCTGCTCCTCCTTGGCGATCTGCTCCTGGTAGCGCTCGCGCCTGGCCTCGATCTGGTCGCGGACGCTCCTTGCCGCCTTCGCCTCCTGGAGGATCTTCTGGTAGTCGACGACGGCCGCGACGGCGGGCGGCAGGGGTTCGGCGGCGAACGGCGCGGTGCCGAAGACGGGGCCGAGGCAGGCCCAAAGGCCGGACGCCACGACGAGACGGGCCAGGAGACGGCGCAAGGGGGGCACGGTCTAGAACCGGGCGCCGAACGATATGCGGAAGGTCTCGGTCGCGTCCCGATCGGACTTCACGAGCGCCTTGCCGTAGTCGATCGACAAGGGGCCCAGGGGCGAGAGCCACGACAGGCCGATCCCGGCGCCGACCCGAAGGCCGCTGTCGTCGCTCAAGGTCGGGCCGGAGAGGTCGACGTCGAAGAGCGAGCCGGCGTCGAGGAAGGTGCGGCCGAAGATCTGGAGTTCCTCCGGCAGACCGAGGGGAAAGCGCAGTTCGGCCGTGCCCGTGTAGTAGACGTTGCCGCCGAGCGCGTCGCCCGTCACCTTGTCGCGCGGGCCGATGCCGGCCGCCTCGAAGCCGCGCAGGCTCTGGCCGCCGATGAAGAAGCGGTTGGCGAGCCGCACGTCCTCGCCGGCGTAGCCGAACACGTAGCCGCCGCCGGCGCCGAGGTTGAGGACGACGTCGGAGAAGAGCGGGAAGTAGACGTCGCCGCGCAGTTCGCTTTTCAGGAAGCGGTTGTCCCCGCCGATCCCGGCGAGATCCTGGTCGAGGCGGACGATGTAGCCCTCGGAGGGCAGGAAGCGCTGGTCGCGCTGGTCGTAGGACAGCGTCTGGCCGACGAGCGAGGTGATCCTCGTGCCCTCCTCGTCCTGGATGAAGACCGAGGCGTCGGGGTCGACGCTGCTGATCTCGTCCTGGCGAAGGGTGTAGCGGAGCGAGTGGCTCAGCCGCTCGGTCAGGGGATAGGTGCCGCGGACGGTGGCGCCGAGGCTCGTCTCGTCGAAGGAGCTTTGGCTCTGGTAGTCGGTCTGGTTGCGGAAGACGTCGAAGCCCGCCGCGAACTCGTAGCCCAGGAAATACGGCTCGGTGAAGCTGAACTCCAGGTTCTTGCGCCGGCTCGAATTGGTGAAGTTGGCGACGACGGTCTGGCCGCGCCCCAGGAGGTTGCGCTCGGTGAGGCGGATGTCGCCCAGGATTCCGTCCGAGGTCGAGTAGCCGGCGCCGAAGGAAAGCTCGCCCGTCGAGCGCTCGGTGACGGCGACGTCGATGACGACCCGGTCCGGGGCGCTGCCGCGCCTCGTCGTGACGTTGACCTGATCGAAGTAGCCCAGGTTGCGGATGCGCTGCTCGGAGCGGCGGAGCAGGGTGACGTTGTAGGGATCGCCCTCGGACAGGCGGAACTCGCGCCGGACCACCTCGTCGAGCGTGCGCACGTTGCCGTTGATCTCGATCCGCTCGACGTAGACCCGCTGCCCCTGGTCGATCTGGTAGACGAGGTCGATCGTGCGCGCCTCCCGGTTCAGGGTCGGGACGGGGCGGATCTGGGCGAACGCGTAGCCCAATTCGCCGACGCGGTCGTTGATGGCGCCCACCGTCTCCTCGACCTGGGTCGCGTCGTAGACGGTGCCGCTCTTCGTCGTGACGAGGCCGGTGAGGTCCGAACTCGACAGGTCCGGGAGGCTGCTCTGGACGTCGACCTTGCCGACCCGGTACTGCGGCCCCTCGTCGACGGTGAAGGTGATGAAGAACGCCCGGCCGTCCGGGGTCAGCTCGGCGATGGCGGAGACGACGGCGAACTCGGCGTAGCCGCGCTCCAGGTAGAAGCGGCGCAGCAGTTCCTGGTCGAAGGCGAGGCGGTCCGGGTCGTAGGTGTCGGTGCTGGACAGGAAGCGGTACCACGCCTCTTCGGTCGTCTGGACCACGCCGCGCAGCTTGCCGTCCGAGAACGCCTTGTTGCCGATGAAGCTGATGCCGGCCACCTTGGTCAAGGGCCCTTCCTCGATCTCGAAGACGAGGTCGACCCGGTTCTGGTCCAGCCTGATGATCTTGGGCTCGACCTTGGCGGCGTAGCGCCCGTTGCGGCGGTAGAGCTCGAGGATGCGGCTCACCGCCGACTGCACCCGCGCCCGCGTGTAGACGACGCGGGGGCGGAGCTGCACCTCGTCGCCGAGCTGGGCGTCGTCGAGCCGCAGGTTGCCCTCGAACGCGATGCGGTTGATGATCGGGTTCTCGACGACGCGGACGACCAAACGGTCGCCCTCGCGGCCGATGCGCACGTCGTCGAAGAGCCCGGTCGCGTAGAGGTTCTTGAGGGACGCGTCGATCCGGTTCGGATCGAAGGCGTCGCCGCGGCCGAGCGTCAGGTAGCTCTCGATCGTCGGGGTCTCGATCCGCTGGTTTCCCTCGACGACGACGTCCCGGACCGTCGTCCCCTGGGCCTCCTGGGCCAGGGCCGGGGCGACGACGAGCGGCTGGAACGCCAGGAGGGCGAACGGCAACAGGGCGCGGCGCATGGTCTATCCTTGAAGTCCAACCCTAGGACGTTTCAGCAGAACCCGATCCGGTCTCGCAGGATCAGAGCGTCCGGCCTTTGCGATTCGAGCGTTCCCCGCGTTCTTCCGTTCACGGGAAATACGCGAAGGCCCGGCCTAGGATAACAGCCCGGCGAAGAACTTGATGACGCCGGACTGGAGGTCGTTCCACGTGGCGAAGACCATGAGGCTCAGCACCATGGCAAGGCCGACGCGAAAGGCGATTTCCTGGCTTCGTTCGTTGAGCGGGCGCCCGCGCGCGGCCTCGATCGTGTAGAACATGAGGTGGCCGCCGTCCAGCATGGGGATCGGGAAGAGGTTGATGAGGCCGAGGTTGATCGAGAGCACGGCCGTGAACCAGACGGCCGGCAGGAACCCGTCCTGGACGATCTGCCCCGACATCTGGGCGATCCGCAAGGGGCCGCCAAGCTCCTCCGTGCCGCGCGTGCCAACGACCATCTCGCCGAGCGCCCTGAGGGTGCCGGCGACCATGCGCCACGTTTCCGCCACCGCCTCGCCGACCGCCGACAGGGGGTTGCTGCGACGGAACTCGGTCATTTCCATCCCGCCCGGCCTGATGCCGATGAGGCCGACCTCGTGCGCGTTGCCGAAGCGGTCGGTGATCGTCTCCATGCGGGGCGTGATGGGAACGTCCAGGGTCCGGCCGTCGCGCAGGACCGTGAAGGTCAAGGGCTCGCCCGCGCGGTCGCGGACCTCGGCCTGGAGGGCCTCGAAGCTGTCGGTGGCGACCCCGTCGACGGCCTCGATCCTGTCCCCGCCGCGAAGCCCGGCGGCGGCGGCCGGGCTGTTCCCCACGACCTCGCCGACGACGGCCGGGGTGAAGGGCCGCCCGGCGAAGGTGAACAGCACGGCCAGCACGGCGATCGAGAACAGGAAGTTCGAGGCGGGGCCGGCGACGACGATCGCCATGCGCTGCCCGACCGACTTCGCCGGAAAGCTGTCCGGCGACCTTGCCGCACCCTGGTCCACGGTGGCGCTGGCGGCGTCGGCGTCGCCCAGCATCTTGACGTAGCCGCCGAGCGGGACGGCGCTGAACTTCCAGCGGGTGCCGTGCCGGTCGTTGCCGCCGAACAGTTCGGGGCCGAAGCCGATCGAGAAGGTCTCGATGCGCACGCCGTTGCGCCGCGCCACCCAGTAGTGCCCGAACTCGTGCACGAAGACGACGATCGAGAGGATGACGACGAAGGATACGAGGTAGATAGCGATCTGCGCCATCGTTTTCCGGCTTTCAGCGTTGGGTCCCGACGAGGGGCCGATGATCCAGGTGGCGCCGTGCCGCGGCGCGGGCGCGCGCGTCGACTTCCAGCACGGCGTCGAGCGTGTCGATCCGGCAAGGCGGCTCCCCGTCGAGCACGCGCCCGACGACGGCCGCGATGTCGAGGAAGCCGATTTCGCCCGCGAGGAAGGCGTCGACGGCGACCTCGTTCGCCGCGTTGAGCATGGTAGGCGCCGCCCCCCCCTGCCGCAAGGCGGCGCGGGCCAGCGCCAGGGCGGGAAAGCGTCCCGTGTCGGGCGGGGCGAAGTCGAGCCGGGCGATCGCCGCGAGGTCGAGCTTCGGGTGGTCGGTCCGAAGGCGCCCCGGCCAGCCGAGCGCGTGGGCGATCGGCACCCGCATGTCGGAGGGGCCGAGCTGCGCCAGGAGCGAACCGTCCTTGAAGGCGACGAGGCTGTGGACGACGGACTGCGGGTGGACGAGGACCTCGATCAAGGGCTCCGGCATGGCGAACAGGTGGTGCGCCTCGATCAGCTCCAGGCCCTTGTTCATCAAGGTGGCGCTGTCGACGCTGATCTTGGCGCCCATGCGCCAGTTCGGGTGGCGGACGGCCTCGGCCGGGGTCGCTTGGCGCATCGCGTCGAGCGTGGCGGCACGGAAGGGGCCGCCGGAGGCGGTGAGGATCAGCCGGTCGACCTCGTCCAACCGCGCGGCGGCGAGGCACTGGAAGATGGCGTTGTGCTCCGAATCGACGGGCAGGAGCGCGGTGCCCGAGGCTTCGACCGCCCGCATCAGGAGGGGGCCGGCGCAGACGAGGCACTCCTTGTTGGCGAGCGCCACCATCCGGCCGTTCCCGATGGCGGCCATCGTGGGGGCGAGGCCGGCGGCGCCGACGATGGCCGCCATCGTCCAGTCGACCGGCCGGGCGGCGGCCTCGACCAGCGCGTCGGCCCCGCCCGCCGCCTCGATCCCGCTGCCGGCGAGGCGCTCCCTCAGGTCCGGCAGGCGGCCGGATTCCCCGATGACGGCGAGGCGGGCGCGAAGGGCGAGCGCGGCCTCGGCAAGCGCGTCGACCCGGCTCTGCGCCGTCACCGCCTCGACGCGGTAGCACGCCGGCGCCTGGAGGACGAGGTCGACGGTGCTGGCGCCGATCGAGCCCGTGACGCCCAGGATGGTGACGCTCCGGGGGCGGTCCTCCGTCGGGGGGAAGGCTTCGGTTCTCAAGGCAGCCCCAGCGCGGTGAGGAACAGGACGAAGACGGGGATGGCGAACAGGTAGCCGTCGATGCGGTCGAGGATGCCGCCGTGGCCGGGGATGAGGTCGCTGCTGTGCTTCACCCCGGCGCGCCGCTTCATGACCGACTCGAACAGGTCGCCGATCTGGGCCGAGACGGCGACGGCGACGCCGAGGAGGCCGGCGAGCGAGACGCCCAGGTCGATGGAGCCGGCGGCGGCGGCGCCGACGAGGCCGGCCGCCGCCGACCCGCCCCAGAAGCCGGCCCAGGTCTTGCCGGGGCTGATCGAGGGGGCGAGCTTCGGTCCCTTCAGCGCCTTGCCGACGAAGTAGGCGAAGGTGTCGGTGGCGATGACGACGGCGAAGACCCAAAAGACGAACCAGCCGCCGTCCGCGTGCAGGCGAAGGCCGAGGAAGGCGAGGCTCGGCAGGCCGAGATAGACGATCCCCGCCATCCAGAACATGCCGGGACGGCCGAGCCCACGGCCGCGACGCAGGACCGGCACGAGGAGGGCGAGCGCGAGGAGAACGAGGGCCGAGGGGAGAAGAGCCCCTTCGAGCCGCAACCCGGCCCAGAAGCCCAGCAGGACGACGAACACGGGGGCGGCGAGGAGGGCGGCGTCGGCGACGGCCCGCCCCTCGCCTTGCAGGGTGAGGAAGGTCCACTCGCGGGCCATGAGGAAGACGACGAGGCCGGTGAGCAGGACGGTCGTGAGGCTGCCGAGCCAGATGAGGGCGAAGGCGCCCGCCATCATGACGACGGCGGACGCGACCCTGGTGGCGATGTCCTTGTCCATCCCCTAGGCCGAGGCCCCGTAGCGGCGCTCGCGGCGGGCGTATTCCTCGACGGCGGCGCGGAGATCCGCCTTGCCGAACTCGGGCCAGCTCACCGGCAGGAAGACCAGTTCGGCGTAGGCGAGCTGCCAGAGGAGGAAGTTGCTGATGCGCTGCTCGCCGCTCGTGCGGATCAAAAGGTCGGGGTCGGGGACGCCCGCCGTGTAGAGGAGACCCTCGAAGTAGGCCTCGGTCATCCCCTCGGGGCCGATCCTGCCCTCGGCCCCCGCCTGCACGGCGAGGCGGGCGGCGCGGAGGATCTCGGCCCGCCCGCCGTAGTTGAGGGCGACCACCAGGTCGAGGCGGACGTTGCCGCGCGTGCGCCGCTCGGCATCGTCGATGAGGTCCAGGATGTCGCCGTCGAGCCGGTCCCGGTCGCCGATCATCCGCACCCGCACGCCGTTGCGGTCGAGGGTGTCGATCTCCTTGCGCAGGTAGTAGCGCAGGAGGTTCATGAGTTCGCCGACCTCGGTGCTGGGACGGCCCCAGTTCTCGGAGGAGAAGGCGTAGAGGGTGAGGTAGCGGACGCCGAGCTCGCAGCAGCCCTCGACGGCGCGCGTGACCGAATCGGCGCCCTTGCGGTGGCCGAAGACCGGCGGCATCCCGCGGGCGCGCGCCCAGCGGCGGTTGCCGTCCATGATGATGGCAACGTGCGCCGGCGGCGACCCCGTCGCCGCCAGGGCCGGAAGATCGGGGGCGCCCATGCCGGTCAGACTTGGATGATGTCCTGTTCCTTCTGCGCCAGAAGCTCGTCCGCCCGCTCGACGTGCCTCTTCGTGATCGCCTCGACCTCGTCGGCGTAGAGGCGCTGCTCGTCCTGGGAGATGTCGCCGTCCTTCTCCATGCGCTTCAGCTGGTCCATGCCGCCCCGGCGGACGTTGCGGATGGCGACCTTGGCCTGCTCGGCGTAGCGGTGGGCGACCTTGACCAATTCATTGCGCCGCTCCTGGCTCAGTTCCGGCAGGGGCACGCGGAGGAGCTGGCCGTCGACGGACGGGTTGAGGCCGAGCGACGAGTTGCGGATCGCCTTCTCGACCGCCTTGACGAGGCCCTTGTCCCAGACCTGGACGGTGAGCATCCGGGATTCGGGCACGCTGACCGTGCCGACCTGGTTGAGCGGCATGTCGGCGCCGTAGGCCTCGACGGTGATGGGCTCGAGGAGGCTCGCCGAGGCCCGGCCGGTGCGCAGGCCGACGAGTTCCTTGCGAAAGACATCCAAGGCGCTGTCCATGCGCTTTTCGATGTCGCCGAGGTCGGGTTCGTTCCCGCTCATCAGACAGCCTCCTCCGTTATGGTCGTGTGCGGCGCGTTGCCCAGAAGGACGCGGGCGAAGGCGCCGGGGGCGTGGACCGAAAAGACGATGATGGGGATCCGGCTCTCGCGGGCAAGCGCGATCGCGGACGTGTCCATGACCCGCAGATCCTTCGAGAGGACGTCGAGATACGTCAGGCGCTCGAAGCGCTCCGCCGCGGGGTCGCGCTTTGGGTCGGCCGAATAGACCCCGTCGACCTGGGTGCCCTTGAAGATCGCCTCGGATCCCGTCTCGGCCGCGCGCAGGGCTGCGGCCGTGTCGGTCGTGAAGAAGGGATTCCCCGTGCCGGCGGCGAAGATGACGACCCGCCCCTTCTCCAGGTGGCGGATGGCGCGGCGGCGGATGTAGGGCTCGCAGACGGCCGACATCGGAATCGCCGACATGACGCGGGTGACGAGGCCCACCTGCTCCATCACGCTCTGCACGGCGAGCGCGTTGATGACGGTGCCGAGCATCCCCATGTAGTCGGCGCTCGCCCGCTCGACGCCGGCGGCGGCGAGCGCGCTGCCGCGGATCATGTTGCCGCCGCCGATGACGAGGCAGACCTCGACGCCCATGCGCTGCGCGTCGCGCACGTCCTCGGCCAGTTGCCGCAGCACCTTGGGATCGTGGCCGGACTCCCGGTCGCCCAGGAGCGCTTCCCCCGACATCTTGAGCAGGACCCGCCTGTAGCGGGGGATAGGGGAAGCCTCGTCGCGCATGATCCCGCCTGAAATGTCGCCTTGAGCGGCCCCGGCGCACCCTCGCGCGGGCGCGCCGGGGTCCGTCCTATTGCCCGGTGAGCTTCGCCACCTCGGCGGCGAGGTCGCTCTCCTGCTTCTCGATGCCCTCGCCGAGCGCCATGCGCACGAAGGACGTCACCTCGATCGAAGCACCGATCTCCTTGGCGACGGCAGCGACCGCCTCCTTGACGCGCCTGTCGGTGTCGATGACGAACACCTGCTCCAGGAGGACGCTTTCCTCGTAGAACTTGCGCAGGCGCCCCTCGACCATCTTCTCGATGATGCTCTCGGGCTTGCCGGACGCGCGCGCCTGATCCTTGAAGATCGCCTTCTCGCGCTCGACGGTGGCGGGGTCGACGCCCTCCACGTCGACCGCCTGCGGGTTCGCGGCCGCCACGTGCATGGCGACCTGCTTGCCGAGCTCGGCGAGCCTCGCCCTGTCGCCGGACGAGCGCAGGCCGACGATGACGCCGATCTTGCCGAGGCCCGGCGCCTGCTGGGCGTGGACGTAGCCGCCGACGACGCCGTCCTCGACCTCGACGGCACCCGTGCGGCGCAGGCTGATGTTCTCGCCGATGACGCCGATGGCCTGGGCGATCTCCTCCTCGACCGTGCGGCCGCTCGGGAGCCGCGCCGCCTTCAAGGCGGCGGGGTCGCCCTTCGCGGCCGGGGCCGCCTCGGCGATGTCACGCACCAACTGCTGGAAGGTCTCGTTGCGGGCGACGAAGTCGGTCTCCGAGTTGACCTCGACGAGGGCGCCCGTCGTGCCGTCGATCGCAAGGCCGATCAGCCCCTCGCTCGTGGTCCGCCCCGCCTTCTTGGCGGCGGCGGCGAGGCCCTTCTTGCGCAGCCAGTCGACCGACTGCTCCATGTCGCCGTCGGTTTCGCCGAGCGCCTTCTTGCAATCCATCATGCCGGCCCCGGTCCGCTCCCGAAGCTCCTTGACCATCGCGGAAGTTATAGCAGCCATCTGTCCTGTCTTTGTTCCTGTAACGCCGGCGCCCGAAGCGGCCTCAGGCGGTCTCGCTCGGCAGGGGCTCCTCGGTGCGCGGCCCCATCTCCATCGCCTCGCCCATCGGCGGCTCGCCCGTCAGCGCCTCCGCTTCGGCGGCGGGGGACTCGGCGGGCGTCCCGTCGGCGGGCTCGCCCTCGCCCAGAGGCTCCACCTCGCCCAGATCCTCGACCTCGCCGAGGTCCATGCCGCTCGCCGTCATCTCGGCCTGGATGCCGTCCAGGACCGAAGCGACCATCAGGTCGCAGTAGAGGTTGATGGCGCGGCTCGCGTCGTCGTTGCCGGGGATCGGGTA
>JAGRGG010000116.1 GCA_020445645.1 Geminicoccaceae bacterium
TGCAAGATATATAATTGCCAAAAAAGGAAAGCCCTGCGCAGCGCTATGCGAAGCGTGATGGGCTCGGCCGCGTCGCTCGGAACCCGCATGTCGCCTCCGCCCGGCCTCCCGGCCAAAGGACGTGTTCGCCTTCAAGCGATGACGGGGGCCAAGAGCGCCCAACGGCACGGAATGTTGAGGGTTTGCCGGCACGCGGCACGGCATGGCCGAGCAGCGCGCCTCCGACCGTCCGTGGGCGCTCCTCGGGCCTTCGATCCGAGGCGGTCCGAAGGGCGGCCCGAGGGCGGGCGCCCGCCGCCTGGGTCGCGCACGCCATGCCCGCCTCTTCAGGCCGTCCCAGCGCCCCGCCGCCGCCCGCACCACCTTTCGCTCGGTCAAGCGGTGGCAGTCTTGCTGGAGGCTCTGAAGTCTCATGGTTGTAGATCGAGCCAATGGTCTTCCCTGCGAGGCCGTCGGGGATAGCCCCTCGGCGGGCTCGCTAGGCACCATCGGGCATCTCGCGGGTCAACCTGCAACAGGCGCGTCACCTCGACCGTGCCGCATTGCGGAGCATCGAACGAGCGTGCGCATGTCGGCCCCTGGCTGGAGCACCGCTTTCGGGGCGGGACCGTTTGGCTAGGCGATGGTTCATGCAAGGCCCCGCGGCGGACGCGGCGCGGCGTGTGGCGCCGGCACAAACCCGCCCCGCTTGGGCGGTTCCCCGGCCTCAGACGATCCCCCCGCCCCCGCCCGCCGCGGCCGGGCGCTCGGCGGCGACCTTCTTCCGGTACCCGCTGGCGCGGTAGGCCCTGACCGGGTCGATCGCCCCGCCCGCCTCCAGCCGCGCCCGCTCCAGGATCGGCCCCACGTCGGCGCGGAAGGCCGCCTTCAGCGTCTCGGAGGCCATGAGCGCGTCGTTCTCGTCCTGGTGGCCTTCGAGCGCCACGCGGTCGACGAGGAGCGCCTGCGCGTAGGCGCGGCGGATCTCGCCCGCCGAGCGGATCAGGCTCTCGATCGGGTCGGTGACGTTGTGCGACTGGTCGATCATGTGGGCGGGGTTCAAGGCCGCCAACGCCTCGCCGGCCCCCACCAGCTCGTTGAAGACGAGGAAGAGGCGGAAGGGGTCGATCGAGCCGGCGTCGAGGTCGTCGTCGCCGTATTTGCTGTCGTTGAAGTGGAAGCCGCCCAGCTTCTTCGCCCGGATCAGCCGGGCCACGATCTGCTCGACGTTGACGTTCGGCGCGTGGTGGCCGAGGTCGACGAGGCAGAACGCCTTCTCGCCCAGTTCCCGCGCCGTCATGAGGCTCGTGCCCCAGTCCTGGACGACGGTCGAGTAGAACGCGGGCTCGTACATCTTGTGCTCGGAGAAGACGCGCCAGCCCTCGGGCAGCGCCGCCGCGATCTCGTGCATCGAGCCGAGGTAGCGCTCGAACGCGCGGCCGAGGTCGGCCTGCCCCGGGAAGTTCGTCCCGTCGGCGATCCAGACGGTGAGCGCCCGGGAGCCGATCGCCCGGCCGATCTCGATGCACTCCAGGTTGTGCGCCACCGCCTGCGCCCGCACGGCGGGGTCGGCGTGCGAGAGGGAGCCGTATTTGTAGGACAAAGGCTGGCCGGGGTGGTCCTGGAAGGTGTTCGAGTTCACGGCGTCGAAGGCGAGGCCGAGGGATCCGGCGGCGGCCCGCATCTCGGCGGGGTCGGCCCGGTCCCAGGGGAAGTGCGGCGAGACGGTGGGCGTCGCCCGGCAGAGCTGCTGGACGACGGCGCAGTCGGCGAGCTTCTCGAAGATGCCGCGCGGCTCGCCCTCGCCGGGGAAGCGGGCGAAGCGCGTGCCGCCGGTGCCGACGCCCCAGGAGGGGAGGGCGACGCCGAAGGCCTTGACCTTCGCGGTGATCGCGTCGATCCCGACCCCGGCGCGGGCGAGCCTCTCCCCCAGCGCCGCGTAGTCGGCGTCGTGCGCCCCGCGCAGGGGCGCGTTCGCCCGCTCGATCATGTCCGCCTCGATCGGAAGGTCGGTCATCCTTGCTCCCCCCTTCTGCCCGCCTCAGCGGGTGAACGACTGCGCGTTGCCCGCGTCGACGTTGACGATGTTGCCGGTCGACTTCGCGGCGGCGTCGGAGGCGAGGAAGCAGACCGCCTCGGCCACGTCCTCCGGGTAGACCGAGCGCTTCAGGAGCGAGCGGTCGCGGTAGTGCGCCTCCAGTTCGTCGAGCCTTAGGCCGTAGGCGGCGGCGCGCTGCTCCCGCCACTCGCCCGTCCAGATCTTCGAGCCGCGCAGGACGGCGTCCGGGTTCACCGTGTTGACCCGGATGCCGGCGGCGGCGCCCTCGAGCGCGAGGCAGCGGGCGAGGTGGATCTCGGCCGCCTTCGCGGTGCAGTAGGCGGCGGCCCCCGGCGAGGCGGCGAGGCCGTTCTTGGAGGCGACGAAGACGACGGACCCCCCGAGACCCTGCGCCCGGAACAGGCGGAACGCCTCGCGGGCGACGAGGAAGTAGCCGGTGGCGAGGATGTCCATGTTGCGCGACCACATGGAAAGCGCCGTGTCCTCGACCGGCGCCGAGGAGGAGATGCCGGCGTTCGAGACCAGGATGTCGAGCCCGCCGAGTTCGGCGCAGGCGGCGGCGAAGCCGTCCCGGACGGCCGCCTCGTCGGTCACGTCGACCTCGACCGAGCGCACCTGATCCTTGCCGAAGGCGCGGGCGAGGTCGCCCTCCGTCGCCCTCAGCGCGCCCCCGTCGACGTCGGCGAGGACGACGCAGGCGCCCTCTCGCAGCAGCCGCCCGGCGACGGCCCGGCCGATGCCGCCGGCCCCCCCGGTGACGAGGGCGACGCGCCCCGCGAGCGACCTGGGCCTCGGCATCCTTCGCAGCTTCGCCTCCTCCAGGAGCCAGTACTCGATGTCGAACGCCTCCTGCTCGGGCAGGCCCCGGTAGGCGTCGACGGTCGCGGCCCCGCGCATCACGTTGATGGCGTTGACGTAGAACTCGGAGGCGATCCGCGCCGTCGCCTTATCGCGGGCGAAGGTGATCATGCCGACGCCGGGCACGAGGTAGACGACGGCGTTGGCGTCGCGCATGGGCGGCGAATCGGGGTGCCGGCAGCGCTCGTAGTAGCGGGCGTAGTCGTCGCGGTAGGCCCCGATCGCGGCGGGAAGACCCTGGATCAGGGCGTCGAGGTCGCCGGCGGCGGGGTCGAAGTCGAGGACGAGCGGGCGGATCTTCGTGCGCAGGAAGTGGTCGGGGCAGGACGTGCCGAGCGCGGCCAGCGGCTTCAGGTCGGCGGAACAGACGAATTCGAGCACGGCGTCGCCGTCGTCGAAGTGGCCGACCTTGCGCTCGTCCCGGCCGATCAGCCCCCGGATCGCCGGCATCAGCCGGGCGGCGACGGCGCGGCGGTCCGGGGGGGGCAGCGCGTCGACCTGCCTGCCGCCGAAGACGTCCTTGCCGGCGGTCGCGCGCTCGAACCACGCGATCGCCTTGTTGATGACGCGAAGGGTGGTCTCGTAGCAGTCCCTCGCCGTGTCGCCCCAGGTGAACAGGCCGTGGCCGCCGAGGACGACCCCCTTGGCGTCCGGGTGCTCGGCGGCGAACCGGGACAGGTCGAGGCCGAGCTGAAAGCCGGGGCGGCGCCAGGGCAGCCAGCCGATCTCGTCGCCGTAGACCTCCCGGGTGAGGGCGCGGCTGTTCTCCGTCGCCGCGATGGCGATCACCGCGTCGGGGTGCATGTGGTCGACGTGGCGGTAGGGGAGGTAGGCGTGGAGCGGCGTGTCGATCGAGGCGGCGCGCGGGTTGAGGGCGAAGGTGCAGTGCGGCAGGTAGCCGACCATCTCGTCCTCCTGCGCCTCGCCCCCGTAGAGGCCGCGCAGCCGCTCCAGCCTGTCCATGTAGAGGGTGGCAAACCCGTCGAGCTTCATCGTGCCCACGTCGCCGCCGGAGCCCTTGACCCAGAGGACCGTCGCCGTCTCGCCGCCGAGCGGGTCTTTCATCTCGACCTTGGCCGAGGTGTTGCCGCCGCCGTAATTGGTGATCCGCTTGTCGGAGCCCAGAAGGTTGGAGCGGTAGAGGAGCCGGCCCGGCTCGTCCAGCCCGTCCGCCACCCCGTCGTCCCACAGGTTTTCCAGCGCCGCCACGTCCGCCTCCCCGGTTTTCTCAAGGCGCGTGCCGTGGTGCCGCCTTTCGTCCCGGAAGTCAACAAATTCCATCATAAACGATCATGTTGCGCTGCAATATGAAAGACCATGATCGAAGATGATTGACAGCGGCGGCGCCTTTGGGCAAACGTCCCCTCCGGGAGGCAGGCCGTGCACGAACGCGAACGCCATCGGATCATCCTGAGCGCCGTCCAGGGCCGCCCAGTCGCCGCCGTGGGCGAACTCGCGGCGCTGACCGAGGCGTCGGAGGCGACGATCCGGCGCGACATCGCGGCGCTGGCCCTGCAAAAGAAGCTGCGCCGGGTGCGCGGCGGCGCCGAGGCGATGAATCCCTCCCCCTACGGCCGGATCGGCGGGCGCTCGCTGCGCGCCTCCGAAGGGGTCCGCCAGCGCGAGAAGCGGGCGATCGCCCGCGCGGCGGTGGGGCTCTGCGAGGACGGCGAGGCGATCATCCTCAACGGCGGCACGACGACGTTCCAGATGGTCCACCACCTGATCGACCGCCGCCTCCAGGTGATGACGAACTCGTTCCCGATCGCCGAGCACCTCGTGAAGCACTCGAAGTGCACGGTGCTCCTGCCGGCGGGCGCCGTCTACCGCGACCAGGGGCTCATCATCAGCCCGTTCGAGGCCGACGGCATCGCCCACTTCGGCGCGCGGCGGATGTTCATGGGCGCGCAGGCGGTGACGCACCTGGGCATCGCCGAGGCGGACCCCCTGATCGTCCAGTCGGAGCAGCGCCTCATGCGCCAGTCGGAGGAACTCATCGTCCTCGTCGATTCCTCGAAGTTCGCCGTCCGCTCGGCGATGATCGTGGCGCCCCTGGAGCGCGCCGACGCGATCGTCACCGACGACGGCATCCCCGACCACGCCGCGCAGATGATCGAGGCGGCGGGCGTCCGCCTCATCGTCGCGGCGGGCGGCGGGGAGGCGCCGGCGGACGCGGCCGGCGTCGCCTGAGCGGCAGAACGAACCCAACCAACGCCTCGGGAGGCAAGCAAGATGATGTCGTTCAAAAAGGCCCTGCTCTCGGCCGCGCTCGCGGTCGGCCTCGCGGCGGGGACGGCCCAGGCCGCAGAACCCATGCGGATCGCCCTCGTCGTGAAGTCGCTCGGCATCGGCTTCTTCGAGGCGGCGAGGAATGGCGCCGAGGAGGCGGCGAGGGAACTGGGCGACGTCGAGATCATCTACACGGGCCCGACCACCACGACGGCCGAGGGGCAGATCGAGGTGATCAACGCGCTCATCTCGCAGCGCGTCGACGCCATCGCCGTCTCGGCCAACGACCCGGACGCGCTCGCCCCGTCGCTCAAGCGGGCGATGCAGCGCGGCATCAAGGTCATCTCGTGGGATTCGGCCGTGGCGCCGGAAGGCCGTATCCTCCACCTCAACCCGTCCTCCAACGCGCTCATCGGCGAAACGAACCTGAAGCTCGCCGCCGACGCCCTGCCGGGCGGCGAGGGCAAGGTGGCGATCCTCTCGGCGACGGCAACCTCGACCAACCAGAACACCTGGATCGAGGAGATGAAGAAGGCCCTGCCGAACCACCCGGGCATCGACATCGTCACCACGGTCTACGGCGACGACCTCTCCGACAAGAGCTACCGCGAGACCAAGGCGCTCCTCCAGGGCCATCCCGAGGTGCAGGCGATCATCGCCCCCACCTCGGTCGGCATCGTCGCCGCTGCCCAGGCGGTCCAGGACGCGGGCAAGGTCGGCCAAGTCTACGTCACCGGCCTCGGCCTTCCCTCCGAGATGGCGGGCGCCATCAAGTCGGGCGCGTCGAAGTCGTTCGCCATCTGGAACCCGATCGACCTCGGCTACACGGCGACGATGCTCGCCTACGACCTCGTCAAGGACGACATCGACGAGGTCGAGCCCGGCCAGAAGCTTCCCGCCGGCCGGATGGGCGAGATCACCATCGAGGACGGCGCCGAGGCGGCGATGGCCGAACCCTTCACCTACGACGCCTCGAACATCGACGAGTTTGCCAAGATCTTCTGAGCCTGAATACGCTTCGCGTCCGCTGC
>JAGRGG010000117.1 GCA_020445645.1 Geminicoccaceae bacterium
CGCCGCCGGCCGCGGCGCCGAGCACGATCACGCGCATGGGGCGGCGGCCGGCGGCGGCCGCGTCAGGCCGGGATCAGTCCTCGGCCGAGAAGTACATGGTGACTTCCATGCTGACGCTCTCGGTCTGCACGACCGGGGCGGTCCAGGTGGCCTTGTCCATGATGCGTCCTTCCTTGATCCGGGTCGCGGCCCAACGCCGCGCCTTGTTCGGATAGTGGCCCGCTTCATCCCGCTATCGAGCTTTGGCACCCATAGGCGGGAGCTTATGCTGCGCTTGCTAAGGATCAGGCCGCCTCGACCTTCGGCGCCCTGGCGGCGATGAAGGGAGGCGTGGCGGCGGGCGGGGCGAGGGCGAGGGCGTCCGCCGCCGCTTTCAACGTGTCGAGGAAGGCCGCGAAGGGCTGGACGTGGCGGTACTGGCTCGGCACGAAGGCGGCGACGGAGCGGGGGGGAAGGGGGATGGCGTGGAGCCGCACGTCGAAGAGGGGGCGCCCGCCGCTCTCGGCCGTGAGCTGCGGCACGACGGCGACGCCGAGGCCCTTTTCCACCATCGCCAAGGCCGTTTCGTAGGTGCGGCAGCGGGCGACGATCCGGTAGCGCGGCAGGACGGCGCGGTGGAACGCTTCGAGCCGCAGGTTGTGCTGGTTGCCGAAGTTGAACTCGATCGTCCGGCCGAGGAGGTTCAAGGCTTCGGGGGCCAGTTCGCGCTCGGGCGCCCCGACCCCGGCGAGGTCGAGCGAGGGCGGCACGGCCAGGACGTAGGGGTCCTCCAGGAGCGGCACCTGGCTGAACGCCATGCGGTTGCCGGCGACGGCGGCGGCGGAGATGAGGGCGATCTGGATCGTCCGGCCGTAGAGCTGGTCGATCGCTTCCCTGGGTGCCAGTTCGTGGACGTCGACCTCGAGATCGGGAAAGTGCCCGGCCATCAGCGCCTGCGCCGGGGGCACGAGCGCGCGGCCGAGCGAGCCCAGGACGCCGATCGCGATCCGCCCCCGCCGCCCCGTCCGGAACGCGGCGACCCCGGCCTCGATCTCGTCGACCTCGGCCAGGATCGCCTCCGCCTTCTTGAGGACGTAGCGCCCGGCGTCGCTCAGGATGAGCTGGTTGTTGGTCCGGTCGAACAGCCGCCCGCCCAACGCCCCCTCCAGCCGGGCCAGATGCTGCGAGAGCGAGGGCTGCGACAGGCCGAGCTGCTTTGCGGCCTGGGTGAGCGACGGGCTGTGGACGACGGCCCAGAAGACCCGAAGCTGCTGGAGGGTCATCATCGCAGGTGGGGAAGACGAAATACGCTTCGCGCCAGCGGACGCGAAGCGTGTTCGGCCGCTAGAAGCACGCCTGCTCCGCCTCGACCTGCGCCTTGTGCAGCTTGTCGACCGCGGTCTTGGCCCAAGGGGCCGCGCGGAACATGGTGATGCGGTCGTCGCCGCTCGGCACCTGCTGCATCCGCATCACCGTCTCGGCCCGGACGTAGTCGTCGTAGGAGAGCGTGGCCGCGACGTGGTCGATGGAGCAGGAGCAGCGGCGCAGCGCGTCCTGGGTCTGGCCGTTGGTCGCCATGCAGCCGAAGACGTAGTCGGCGAGGGTCTCGGTGGGGTAGTCGGCGGGGGCGGCCGAAGCGGCGGGGGCGAAGGCCAGGAGGGGAGCGGCGAGGAGGGCCGCGAGGGGGCGGAGGCGGGTCATCGCTCGATCTCCTTGAAGGTCATGCTTTCGGCGAGGATCGTCTCGCCGGTCTTGGGGTCCGGCACCTCGGTCGCCACGCGGTAGAGCCCGCCCGGTACGGCGTCCGAGACGACGAACTCGTAGACCTTGTCCTTGAAGGCCGGGAAGCGGTCGATCTTCGGGTCGTCCTCGAAGGGCCGCATCGTCACGCGGGTCGCGGGCACCTTCGCCCCGTCGACCTCGACGGTGGTCGGCTCGACCTGGGCCGGCCCGTTGAAGGCGGCGCGGATCCGATGCTGGAAGTAGGCGGCGCTGCCGCCGGTCAGGTTCGCCATCTGGACCACGTCGCGCTGCAGGAAGACGAGGATCAGGGGGTTCTGCGCCTTCGCCTCGGCGGGGCCGAACTGGCGGCGGTTCGGCCCCTCGAAGAGGTCGAACCACACCTGCTTCTCCCCGTCCGGCGCCACCTCGCGCACCTCCATGCGGGCGGCGCTCGCGTAGGGCTCTTTGAAGGTGCGGCCCTCCATGCGGAAGGCGTAGTCGAGGGTGCCGGGTTCCTCGATCATGGCCATGAGGTCGGCGTCGAAGACGAGGTCGGCGACGGTCCCCTTGGCCCCGGCGGCGCTGGCGGACGGTGGGGCAAGCATGGGGGCGAGCACCGGGGCAAGGGCGAGAAGCAGGGCGAGGCGGCGCATCAGAGGTTTCCTTGCAGGGCGCGGCCGAGCGCGAACAGGCGCTGTTCCAGGAGGACGGGCTGCTCGCAGACCTGGGGCAGCAGGCGCTGGCGGTCGTCGAGGACGCGGAGATCCCAGTCGCGCTCGGCCCTGGCCGCCTCCATCTCGGGCTGGCTGCCGGCGGCCACGTCGAGGCGCATCCCGCGCAGCTTCGCGTTGGCTTCGGCGATCCTATCGGCGAGCGCCTTCTGCTTGTCGGCGAAGCGGCGGATGCCGGCGAACATGTTCCCACGCTCGACGCCCGCCCGCTCGAACAGGCCCTGGAAAAGAAGGGCCAAGCGCCGCTCGCGCTCGGCCTCGGGCACGCCCTTGGCGAAGTCCTCCGCCCGCGCCGTCGCGTCCTCGGCCGGCACGGCGTCGTCGAGAAGCTTCGGCACGAGCCGCGCCACCTCGGGGTCGTCCCGCCACGCCCCCGCCTCGTCGGGCAGGGCGGGGCCGGCCCAGACCTGCCCCAGCGAGAGTTCGGGCACGTAGACCTGGACGCAGGGCCAGTCTGTTGGGGTACCCTTTTGGGGGGTGCCCTGCTGGGCGGCGGCCGGCAGGGCGGCGCCGAGCGCAACGGCCAGGAGGGCCGCGTGATGGGGCTTCAAGATGGTCGTCCTCCCTGCACGGGCGGGCTCTGGCCGCCGTCGTGCGCCTCGGCGGATCGCTCGGGAACGGCCGCGTCCGCCCTGGCGAGAACTAATCCTGCCCGGGGGACGCGACAATCCCCACCCTGCTTTCAACGGGCGGGAGGAAGCGGCCTACTTGACGTTGAACACGGCCTTTTGCGTGTCGCCGGTCGTGCCGGGGATGCGCAGCTCGAAGGTGCCGGGCTGGATCGGGATGAAGGAGATCGTCGCCGTGCCCTCGTCGTCGAACTCGATGCTGTCGACGCCGAGCGGACGCACCTCGATGTCGTTGATGACCACCTCGTTGACCCAGACGTTGCGGAAGAACTCGGGGCCGCTGACGGCGAGTTCGGCCGACCCGTCGGCCTCGATGTCGATGCGGTAGTACTTGCCCGCCTCCAGGTCGTAGGGGGCGGATGCCAGCGGCTGGCCGGAGGCGAGCTTGATCGGCGCCAGCTTCGTGGCACCCCCGGTCATGAGGCCGGCCTGCGCCCGCGCCTCGCCGGCGGCGAACGGCAAGGCGAGGGCGGCGACGGCGAGCGCGGTCAGGATGGTCTTTCGCATCGTGGCATCCTTCTTTCTGCGGTCTTTCTGCGGTATCGGAGCGTCGGCGGGCATTAGCCCTTGACGGCGACGCCCCAGGGGAAGCGGCCGACGCCGACCGACTTCACGACCTTCAGGTTCTCGACGTCGATCGCCGAGATGTCGTTCGAGACGCCGTTGGTCGAGTAGATCATCGTCTCGTCCGGGTTGAACGCGAGCTGCCAGACCCGTTGCCCGACGAGGAGGTAGTCCTGGACCTCATAGGTCTGCGCGTCGACGACGGCGACGCGGTTGGCGGGGCCAAGCGCGATGAAGGCGTACTTCCTGTCCTTCGTGATGCGGATGCCGACGGGCTGGATCGCCTCGCCGGCGATGCCCGGGATCTCGAAGGTGATCTTGTGCGTGATCGCCCGCGTCTCGTTGTCGATCACGCTCACGGAGCCGCCGATCTCGGCCGAGACCCAGACCTCGGCGTCGTCGCTCGTGAACTCGGCGAAGCGCGGCCGCTGGTCGACGAGGACGTTGTCGGTGATCTCGTAGGTGTCGGTGTCGATGAAGTGCGCCATGTTGGTCGTCTCGGAGGTGTTGACGAGCGTCTTGCCGTCGTGGCTCACCCCCATGCCCTCCGGCTCGACCCCGACCGGGATCTCGCTGATCATGACCCGCTGCCCGGTGTCGACCACCGTCACCATGTTGTCGTCCTCGTTGGCGGCGTAGACCAGCTTGCCGTCCGGCGAGAGGTCGAGCAGCTCGGGGTCGGGGCCGGACGGCAGGGTGTGGAGGATCTTGCGGGTGCCCGTGTCCATCACCTGGATCGTGTCGTCGTCCGAGGCGCAGATGTAGAGGAACCTGCCGTCGGGGCTCAGCGCGATGCCGCGCGGGCGGTTGCCGACGTCCACCGTCTCCTTCACCGTCAGCGTGTCGCCGTCGACGATGGTGATCGAGTTGCCCTTCTCGTTCGAGACGAAGATCTCGCTCGCCTCCGCCGTGCCGGCGGCGAGGGCGAACGCGAGGGTCAGGGGGATGGCGCGGCGCATGGGCGTTGGTCCTATGGGTTCAGGCTGCACCGGCTCTCGGGCAGGTCGAAGCCCAGCGTGTCGAGCGGCGTGCGCTGGTGGAGGAAGCCTTCCTGCGGCGAGACCGAGACCAGCATCCGGGGCGTGACGAGCAGGATCGGCTGGCGGATCTGCTGGTTCCACTTGCGAAAGGTAAGCGCCTCGCCCTTGAAGGCGCCGAGCGCGAAGGCGTCGCCGACCATGTAGTCGTGCAGCTTCTTGGGCTCGTTCGTGCCGGTGCGGGTCGCGGCCTCGCCGATGGCGCGGACGGCGGTCCAGGCGTTGTAGTCGCGGTCGGTCATCGGGCGCCCGACGAGGCGCTCGAAGCGGCGCTGGATCTGGGTGCCGCCCCACTGCTCGTGGACGCGGGACCACGCCGAGGGGACGAGCCCGACCGAGCCCGTGACGGGACGAGGATCCCAGGTGTTGTAGGGCAGGTACTCGCCGAACACGTCGGCCTCGTCGGCGGCGACGATCACGTCGTAGGCCGGCGCGTCCTGGGTGAAGACCGGAATCTGCCGCTGCACCTGGACGTGGCCGGTCTCGGTGCGCCTCGCCCCCCCCGTATCCTCGTAGGTGCGCTCCTCCACGATCAGGGCGCCGAACTTGGTGGCGGCGCGGCGGTAGGCGGCGGCGAGGAGCGCGTCTTCCGGGTGCGAGCCCACGATCAGGAACCAGCGCCGCCACGTCTTCCAGACGAGATACTGGGCGAGCGCGTCGGCCTTCATCGCGCGCGAGAGCGAGGTGTGGAAGACGGCGGGGGAGCAGCGGTCGGTGCGCAGGTCGTCGTCCTGCGTGAAGGCGTCCAAGAGGAGCGCCCCCGCCGCCTCGGCCCTGGGGGCGAGCCTCATCAGCGCGTCGGCGTCGACGCCGGTGACGAACAGGCGCTCGCCCGCCTTCAGCGCCGCGTCGAAGGTGGCGCCCAGATCGCCGTCCGCCGGGACGACGCGCTCGACGAGCCTGAAGTCCTGGCCGAGGAAGCGGCCCGTCGTCTGGTTGTCCTTGATGGCGAGCCGGGCGCCCTGCACCCCCTCGTCGTCGAGCAGGGGCTCGACGAGCGAGAGCGGCGGCAGGCGGTTCGGCCGCTCCTGGTCGAGCCACGTGATCGGCACGTCGAGCTTGGCCGCCTTCTGGGCCTCGGCCGAAGGCGCCAGGAGGCCGAGCGCCAGGAGGCCGAGCGCCGGGACGAGGCCCGACGGACGGAGGAACCGCCGGGCTGCGGAGGGGATCATGCGTCGCCTTCCCTGAAAGGCCGTTCTCGCGCGTCCTGAGGTCCGCCGCGGGGGAGCAGCGTCGGCCCTCGCCGCCACAGCTAGAGGACGGGCGGGGCATAGGCAAGAGCCTATGGGAAAGATAATACTTGCCTTATGCGCTCGCACGGCGCGTTGCCCCTCCCTTTGCCGCGGCCTTCCCTCCCCTACTTCCCTTCGCATCCCACCCAAGGACGCGCGCCCATGCTGGAACTCGTCATCGTCGCCTGCCTCCTGAAGCAGCCCGGCCACTGCGAGGGCTTCACCATCCCCTTCGCCGAGCCGCTCAACACGATGCAGTGCGTATTCCAGGGCCAGTTGCGGATGATGGAGTGGGTGCAGAAACACCCGAAGTGGCACGTGCGGCGCTGGCGGTGCGAGATGCCGGAGGCCTAGGCCGAGCGCTCTGAACGGCGGCCGGCCTGTTCATGAACGCCCAGCCGTGCCAGCCTTTCGCGGTCCACGAGGTACGGAAGCCGGGTCTGCGCCCTCGACACGCGCCCCACGTCCAGGTCCGCGAAGACGATCCCGGGCTCGGCCGTCGCCCGCGCCAGCTCCTCCCCGTCGGGCGCGGCGACGAAGCTCTCGCCGAGGTAGGCGAGGCCGTTCTCGGTGCCCGCGTGGTTGGCGTAGGCGAGGAAGACGCCGTTCTCGTAGGCCCGGGCCGGGATCAGCACGCGCGCGACCCAGCCCCACGCGGCCGCGAGGGCCGTCGGGGCCAGCACCACCTGGGCGCCCCGTCCCGCGACGTGACGGACCGTTTCGGGAAATTCCACGTCGTAGCAGATGAGGGTGGCGAAGGTGACGCCGTTCAGCCGGAACAGGCCGCACCCCTCGCCGCGCGCGAAACGCCCGGTCTCGAAGCCCGGCGGCAGGACCAGCTTGCGGTGCCCGCCCAGCCGTCCGCCGTCCGGGCCGAAGCATTGGGCGGCGTTGTAGACCCGTCCCCCGGCCCGTTCGGCGAAGCCGTAGTGGATCGCCACCCCGTGGCGCCGCGCCAGAGCCCGGACCGCCGCCGCCGTCGGCCCGCCCGCGGGCTCCGACCACGCCTCGACGGCGTCGCCGATGTTGTAGCCGGTCATGAACAGTTCGGGCAGGAGGAGGAGGTCGACCCGCCGCTCGGCGAGGCCGGGGAGTCCGTCGGCGAGCCAGCGAAGCCGCTCGCCCGGCCCGTTCAGCCCGCCCGGCGGCTGCGCGACCGCGAGGCGGAAGGGGGCGGTCACGGTCAGGCGTCCGTCACGAGAAGCCCCCGGGGGTAGTGTGTCAGGTAGTCGCACCCGGTTTCCGTCACCACGACCGAGTCGCCGATCCGCCCGGCGGTGACGCCGTCGACGGAGATGCCCCCGTCGACGGCGAAGGTCATCCCGGGCCGGAGCACGGTCCTGTCGCCGGCCTTCAGTTCGGGGGCCTCCAGGCAGGCGACCCCGATCGAGCGTCCCGTGCGGTAGCCGGTGGTGTAGCCGCGCGCCCCGTAGACCTCGTCGGCCGCCGCCGCGACCGCCTCGGCGGCGACGCCGGGCCGGATCGCGGCGATCGCCGCCTGCTGCGCGTCGATCGCCGCCGTCTGGACCCGGGCCGCCTCGCCGGACACCTCGCCGATGTGGAACATCCGGTCGAACCCGAGCCTGTAGTGCTTGAACTGGGCCATGTTGCAGAAGCAGAAATAGACCGGGTCCCCGCGGCGGTAGGCGCGGACCGAGGCGCGGCGGTGCACCATGGAGGTGTCGGCGCCGCTTTGCAGGATCTGGAGGTCGTGGATCATCGGCGACACGAACCGCTCCCAGCCCTCGTCGGCGAGGAGCCCCGCCGCCGCCCGCGTGCCGGCCTCGATCACCGCGAGCGCGCTCTCGTACTCGCGGGCGCCCTCGGCCAGCGAGCCGTGCGCCGCCCGCATCATCGCCCCGGCGATCCTGCCCGCCTGCCGCATGACCTCGATCTCCAAGGGCGACTTGATCATCCGCTGCTCGCCCAGGACCGGGCCGATGTCGTTCAGCCGCGCGCCGGGGTACCGGTCGCCGAGGAAGTCGCGCACGATGGCGGGAACGCGGCGCTTTTCCAGCCAGATCTCCGCCGGGGCGTCGCCCAGGACCTCGGCCAGCACGCGGCCCCAGCCGCGCCGGCCCGCGTCCTCCCAGACGCGGACGTCCTCGACCCAGGTCATCGCGCCGACCATCTCGCCCTCCATCAGGGGCGTGATGACGACGGGCGCCTCGTCGGCGCGCACCACGAGCAGCGTGGGCCGGCCGAACTCGACGCCGAGATAGCCCCAGAACCCCGCCAGATAGGCGATGGAGCTTTCGTCGGTGAAAACCGCCAGCGCGACCCCGCGGTCCTTCATGCGCCGCTGGAAGACCCTCGTTCTCTCGCCTGCTTCCTCGATCATTCGGGCTTCTCCCCATGAAACGGACGTGCCCGCGCGTGCGACCGGGGGATGGAGCGGCCCTCGCCGAACCCGCGGCGGTCGGCCGGCGGCCCCGCGTTCGCGAGGCCGCGCCCTAGCTCGCCGACCCCAGCGGCCAGTCGCCCTTGAACTCGCGGCCCTCGGTGTCGTGGACGGCGACGGCGAGGCGCTTGGCGCCGTCGGCGCGGTAGTTGAAGGTGAAGGCCGGATCCTCGGAGATCGAGATGTCGGTCTCGAGGTCGAGGAGGGGTTCGCCGTCGAGGCGGATGGCGATGCGGTCGATGTAGTCGGGCGGGATCCAGTTGCGGGTGAGCTGGTCCATCTGGAGGCCGGTGTAGTTCGGGTGGCTGACGAGGAGCTGGGCGGTGCCGACCTCGCCGGGGGCGAAGGGGGCGAGTTCCTTCAGCTTCATCCTGCCAAGGCGTGCCATGACGGCCGCCTTGTCCTTCATGCCGGGGGCGGAGCAGCCGCCGGCCGCCTTGACGTAGCGGGCGACCATGTGGAGCCGGCCGTCGGCGGTGCGGGCGACGGCGCGGACGTTCGTGTACTCGTTGACCCGAACGCGGGTGGAAAAGCCGGCGTTGCCGACGTTCTGGCCGTAACGGACGATGGCGGCGACGGGGGACGGGTTCTTGTCGATGACGAGGTGAAGGGTTTCGATCCGTTCGTCGCCCGCCTGGGGCTTGAGCGCCCGGATCGACACCGGCACGACGGCGGCGTCGTAGGCGCGGGGCGGCGCCTCGAGGGCGAGAAGATCCGCGCCGTCCAGGATGGCCTCGTCCTCGAAGAGCATCGACTTGATGTCGGCCCAGTACACGTCGTCGCTCGCCTGCCGCGCGCCCGCCGGGCCGCCCCGCAGGCCGAGGAGGACGCCGGCGCCGAGCGCGCCCGCCGCGAACGCCCGCCGCGTGGATCGTAGCCTCATCGTTCGGTCCTCCCTCATTCCCATTCGAGTTCGGTATAACCCGCCATGACGTTGCGCGGGTGGGTTTCGTCGGCAAGCTGCCACGTACCGCCCACGGGCATCGGCACGGCCTTGATCGCGCCCTCGATCGGCACGCCGTCGGCGATGGCCCGGCGCAGCCCGTCGCGCAGGGCCTCGAGGTAGGCGCGTTCGGGTTCGAGCGCGTCGGGCCAGGGCGCCGTCACGGGGCCGTGGCCCGGAACGACGGCCTTGGCCGGGATCGCGGCAAGCTCCGGCAGGACGGCGAGCCAGCCGTTCAGGCTGCCGTCGACGACGGGCAGGCGCTCCAGGGAAACTAGGTCGCCGGCGAAGAGCAGGCCGCCGCCCTCGTCCTGGACGGTGAGGTCGGTGTTGGTGTGCGCCGTTGGCCACGCCCGCAAGCCGAGGACGCGCCCGCCGAGGTCGATCGTCATCCGGTCGCCGACGAGGGTGTCGGGCAGGACGATCTCGGTGCCCTTGGCGGCATCACCGAGCAGGGTCCGCATGTTGGCGAGGTAGGCGGGGCCGCGCTCCTGGAGCGCGTTCGGCAGGTTCTCGTGGCCGACGAAACGCACGCCGGGCAGGCCTTCGAAGGCGGCGGTGCCGAAGACGTGGTCGGGGTGGAGGTGGGTGAGGACGACGTGGGTGACGGGCAGCTTGGTGCGGCCCCGGATCGCCGCCAGGAGCATCTCCCCCTCCAGGCGGCTGCCGCCGGGGTCGACGACGGCCACCCCCTCCTTGCCGACGACGAAGCCGATGTTGGCGATCCCGCCCAGGTTCTCCGGCGTGAAATCCTCGTTCAGGCCGTGATGGACGAAGACGCCGGGCGCCGCCTCGACGAGCGGCAGCGCCCCTTGCGCCAGGGCGAACCGTCGCGCCCCGCCCAGCCCCCCGCCGAGCCCGAGCAGGGCGGCGCCGATCGCCCGCCGTCGCGTCGCCATGCCGCGTCCTTCATCCGTTCACCCGCCTCAAGGTGGGACCTCGCGGCCGAAGAATAAAGTGCCGGCTTTATGTTGCAATGCAACATAAAATGCTGCGTTTGCAAAATACAGGCGAGTCACGGCCCTATATTGACTTATGTTGTTGCTGGACTACGGTAATGGGTCTGTCGGGTGGCCGCGGCTCGGGGGAGCATCAAGGCAGCCCTGCCTGACGACAACGACGAACACATCACGGAGGCCCTCAATGCGTCTGGCTTTTGCAACGACGGCGGCGCTCGGCGCGCTGGCGCTCGGCTTGGCCGTTTCCCCGGCCCAGGCCAACGACGACCTGATGCAGCTCTCGAAGGATTCGAAGAACTGGGCGATGCCGCTCGGCAACTACGCGTCCACCCGCTACAGCGAGCTGGACCAGATCAACGCCAAGAACGTCAAGGACCTGAAGGTCGCCTGGTCGTTCTCGACCGGCGTTCTGCGCGGCCACGAGGGCGGCCCCCTCGTCATCGGCGACGTGATGTACATCCACGGGCCGTTTCCGAACCCGGTCTACGCGCTCGACCTGAACAACAACGGCCGCATCCTCTGGAAGTACGAGGCGCAGCAGGATCCGTCGGTGATCCCGGTGATGTGCTGCGACACGGTCAACCGCGGCGTCGCCTACGGCGACGGCATGATCTTCCTCAATCAGGCCGACACGACGCTCACCGCCCTCGACGCTAAGACGGGCGAGGTGAAGTGGCAGGTGAAGAACGGCGACCCGTCCAAGGGCGAGACCGGCACGATGGCGCCGATGGTCTACAAGGACAAGGTCTACGTCGGCATCTCGGGCGGCGAGTTCGGCGTCCACGGCCGCATGACCGCCTACAACATCAAGGACGGCAGCCTCGCGTGGAAGGGCTACTCGACCGGTCCCGACGACATGACGCTGATGGACCCCGAGAAGACGACCCAGATGGGCGAGCCGGTCGGCAAGGACAGTGGCACGGCGACCTGGGAAGGCGACCAGTGGAAGATCGGCGGCGGCACCACCTGGGGCTGGATCTCGGTCGACCCTGACTTGAACCTGATCTACTACGGCACCGGCAACCCCTCGACCTGGAACCCGTCGCAGCGCCCCGGCGACAACCGCTGGTCGATGACGATCTTCGCCCGCGACGCCGACACCGGCATGGCGAAGTGGGTCTACCAGATGACCCCCCACGACGAGTGGGACTACGACGGCGTCAACGAGATGCTCCTCGTCGACAAGAAGATGGACGACAAGGACCGCAAGCTGCTCGTCCACATGGACCGCAACGGCTTCGGCTACACGCTCGACCGCGAGACGGGCGAACTCCTCGTCGCCGAGAAGTACGACCCGGCCGTGAACTGGGCCACCGAGGTCGACATGAAGACCGGCCGGCCGCAGGTGGTCGAGAAGTACTCGACCGACGCCCAGGGCGAGGACGTCAACACGCAGGGCATCTGCCCGGCGGCCCTGGGCTCGAAGGACCAGCAGCCGTCCGCCTACTCGCCGAAGACCGGCCTGTTCTACGTGCCGACGAACCACGTCTGCATGGACTACGAGCCCTTCAAGGTGAGCTACACGGCGGGCCAGCCCTACGTCGGCGCGACGCTCACGATGTACCCGCCCGAGGGCCAGGAGAACCTGGGCAACTTCATCGCCTGGGACGCGGTCAAGGGCGAGATCGTCTGGTCGAACCCGGAGCCCTTCTCGGTCTGGTCCGGCGCGCTCGCCACGGCCGGCGACATCGTGTTCTACGGCACGCTCGAAGGCTACCTGAAGGCGGTCGACGCCAAGGACGGCAAGGAACTCTACAAGTTCAAGACCCCGTCCGGGATCATCGGCAACGTCAATACCTGGGAGCACGACGGCCAGCAGTACGTCGGCATCCTGTCCGGCATCGGCGGCTGGGCCGGCATCGGCCTCGCGGCCGGGCTCGAGGGCAGCACCGAGGGCCTGGGCGCCGTCGGCGCCTACAAGTCGCTCGCCAGCTACACGAACCTGGGCGGCCAGTTGACCGTGTTCACGGTCGGCGACGGCGAAACGGCCTCCAAGTAGGCGGCGCGAGCCGGCAAGGCGGGGGGTCCGGCGCTTCGGTGCCGGACCCTTTTCCTTTCCCGACCCCCACGACCGCGAGGCGAGGCCCGATGCGCCGCTTCTTCTCCTTCCTTTGCCTGACGTTCCTCGCCTGCCTGTCGAACCACCGTCCGGCCGCCGCCGAAGGGAAGGTGGCGCTGTTCCCGTTCGAGCTGGTCTCGACAAGCCTGGAGCCCGTGCATGACGAGGAGCTGGCGCGGTTGCGGCTGCTCGACGGGCTCCTCAAGGAGCGCTTGGCGGAACGGGGGTACGTGCCGGTCGCCACCGACCCGGTCAAGGACGCGATCGGCCGCTACGCCAGCCTCACCAACTGCGGCGGCTGCGAGGTTGCGATGGCCCGAACACTCGGCGCCGACCTCGCCGCCGTCGGCTGGGTGCAGAAGGTCTCGAACCTCATCCTCAACATCAACCTGAAGATCACCGACGTGGCGACCGGCAAGACCGTCAAGGCCGGCAGCGTCGACATCCGCTCCAACACCGACGACAGCTGGCGGCGTGGCCTGCGCTACCTGCTGAAGAACCGCCTGTTCAAAGAGGAGCGGGCGGCACGACCATAGGAACCCGCTCGGGTACTTGGCTGTCAAAGGCACGGTTCTTGCAAAAGTAGCGAACGTGTGTTATAGCACAGAACGAACGGGACGTTAGCCTCATAAAGGTAAAGCCCAACGCATGACTTGCGGAACGCCGAGGGCGCAGGGTCCGCCGACAGGGCACGAGGCGGACCTGACCCCTCGTTAGGGGGAGTCGTGTCATGTGGATGTCGCTCGTCTTCGTCGCCTGCCTCCATACGCTCGATGCCGGGGAGGGGGGCGCTGCCGAACCGTCGAGATGCCCTGGAGTGGCAGCCCTGTGCAGTGCATGGTGTTCGGCCAGCAGGAGATCGCGGGCTGGGCCAGCCACCATGCAGGCTGGGCCGTGCGCCGGGGCTATCGCTGCCTCCCCGGCCGTCCCCTCTGACCCCCGCCGCGCCGGCGCCGGCAGGCCTTCCGTACCGTCAACGTTCCTCCTGGACCGTTGCCGACGCCCGGAACGGCCTCTAAGTTCACCGCCAACGATGCGATGACAGCGGTGCGCGGGAGGCACGATGCGAAAGGGACTGTATGGGCTTGCGGCGCTCGCCGTGGCGTTCGGCGTCGGTCTTCCCTCGTCGGGGCAGGCGCAGCACGAGCCGCCCTATCAGGTGAAGGACGGCAAGGTCGACAAGGCCACCTACAACGGCTACCGCCGCTTCGGCAACGCCTGCGAGCGCTGCCACGGGCAGGGCGGCGCCGGAAGCTCGTTCGCGCCGAGCCTCACCAAGGCGCTCAAGACGATGAGCTACGACGATTTCGTCGAGACCGTCATCAACGGGCGCCAGAACCTCGCCAACGGGCAGAACAAGGTGATGCCGGCGTTCGGCACCAACGAGGACGTCGTCACCTACATGGACGACATCTACGGCTACCTGAAGGCCCGTTCGGACGGCGCCTTGCACGGCGGCCGGCCCGAGCGTTTCGATCGCTAGGCCGATGCGGACGATCCCCCTCGCGCTTCTCGCCCTCCTCGTCGGCTTGACCGGGGGCGCGAACGGCGCGGCGGCGGCGGGGACGGCGACGGGCGAGGTCGTCGACCGGACGGCGCTGCGCGTCTGCGCCGACCCCGCGAACATGCCCTTCTCCGACGAGGCGGGCGAAGGTTTCGAGAACAAGATCGCCGATCTTTTCGCCAAGCGGATGGGGCTGCCGCTCGCCTACACGTGGTACCCGGCCTCGATGGGCTTCATCCGCCAGACGCTCCGCGCCCGGCTCTGCGACGTGGTCATCGGCGTCGTCGCCACCGACGAACTCACGCAGAACACCAACCCCTACTACCACTCCACCTACGTCATGGCGGTGCGCCACGCCGACCGCGCGGCGCTCGGCGACCTCGACAGCCCGGCGATGGAGGACGCCCGGATCGGCGTCGTCGCCGGCACGCCGCCGGCCGACCTCCTGGCCCGGCGCCGCCTCCTGCGGCAGGTGGTGCCCTACCAGCTGCAGCACGACACCCGCGTCGAGAACCCGCTGAAGGAGATGGCGGACGACCTCGAGGCCGGGCGGATCGACGTGGCGCTCGGCTGGGGACCGGCGCTCGGCTACTGGGCGAAGCAGTCCAAGGCCCCGCTCGACGTGATCCCGCTGCACAGCGGCGACCCGCGCGTCCGGCTCGACTTCCGCATCTCGATGGGCATCCGTCAGGGCGAGCCCGACTGGAAGCACGCCCTCAACAGGCTGATCGCCGAGTTGCAGCCCCAGATCACGGCGATCCTGCAAGACTACGGCGTGCCCCTCGTCGGGCAGGCCGCGGCGGCGGCGGCGGCGGCGCCCCCTGCCCTGCCCGCCGTACCGGAGCCCGAGGGCTACCGGATGGACGCGTACCGCTCCGCCGTGCCGGCGACGCTGAAGGGGGCCACCGTCCTCGACGCCCCGGCCCTGGCGCGGCTCATCGAGGAGGACGACCCCGTCCTCGTCGACGTGCTCCCCAAGCAGCGCCGCCCCGAGGGCGGCAATCCCGACATGCCGTGGATGGCGAAGAAGCGTCTCCACATCCCCCATTCCACGTGGCTGCCCAACACCGGCTACGGCGAACTGTCGGCCGAGTTCGCCGCCTACTTCAAGGACAACCTCGACCGCCTGACCAAGGGCGACCACGCGCGCCCGGTCGTCTTCTACTGCGACGCCAATTGCTGGATGTCCTGGAACGCGGCGAAGCGGGCCATGAACGAACTCGGCTACACCCACGTCTACTGGTACCCAAAGGGCGCGCAGGGCTGGGAGGCGGCGGGGCACGCGCTTGAGGCGGCGAAGGAAGTGCCGATGCCGGGGTTCATCAAGTAGGATCACGCTTCGCGCCAGCGGACGCGAAGCGTAACCTTGACCCATTATACGAAAGCCGCGCACGTCCGTATCGCCAACCTTTAACAGCAAGTCTTTTTTAACCAAAACTTCCTTCCGGCAGGACGTTAAACTCCCCTTGACTTGCAGGTCGCTCGGCCTGCACCGGGAACGATACGCCGTCGGAGGGTCGGACATGGACGCGAGCGGAGACATCCCCGAAGCCATCGGGTTCGAGACGACGCCCCTGGCGCTGGCCGCGATCATCGAGGACGCGAAGGCCCAAGAACCGGCTGCCGGCGGCGGGCCGGTCCTGACGGTGGCGGCACCGAAGGCGGACGAGGCGGTGGAGGTGCGGCTGGCGGAGGGCCAGCAATTGCGGATCGAGGGGGTCGCCGCCGAGGCAGTCACGGTCATCGCGTTGCCCGACGGGCTGGTCGTGTCGGTGAGCGAGGGCGGCTGGCTGTTCCTGCCGGACGCGCCGGTGGCTTGGACCGGGGGGGCGGAGGGGGCCGGCGGGGCGCCGATTCCCGTCGTCACGGCGGCGGCGGGGGCGCCGACCCCCGAAGCGGCGGGCGAGACGGCGGCGCGGCACGGCGGCGGGGCCGATTTCACGGCCTACGCGACGGCGGCGGCGGGCGGGGCCGTCGGCGTCACCGGCCCTCTTTCCCCGAGCCCGTCGAGCCCTGCCGGTGGCGGCGCGGCCGCCGGCCGTCTCGGGCTGATCCCCAAGGGCGCGCTGAGCGATGGCGGGGAGATGCCGGGCCACCCGCCGGGGCCGGTGCCCGGCGCCGGGGGTGGCGGCACGAGCGGCGGCCAGAACGGCGGCGAGGCCGGCGGCGGCCACGGCATCGCGGACGGAGACCAGGACGGCGGCGGCGGGGCGGGCAACGCGCGGCCGGTCGCCCGGGACGACGCGGCCACGACCGACGAGGACACCCGCCTGCGCTTCAACGTCGTCGCCAACGACACCGACGCCGACGGGGGCCGGCTGCGGCTGGTCGCGGCGCGGGCCGAGGGCTTCGATGGCCGCGTCACCTTCGACGCCGAGGGCAACGTCGCCTTCGACCCGAGGGGCGCCTTCGACCATCTAAGGGTCGGCGAGAGCGCCACGGTCGTCGTCCGCTACACGGTCGCCGACCCGCAGGGGGCGATGGGCGAGGCCGCGGCGACGATCGTCGTCGCGGGCGTCAACGACCGGCCGGACCCCCTGGAAGACAACGTCCATACCCTCGAAGACACGGCGAAGACCTTCAGGGCGAGCGTCCTCTCCGGCGACGATTTCGACGCCGAGGGCGATCCCCTCAAGGTCATCGCGGTCCACCACGCGGAGCACGGCACGGTCGTCCT
>JAGRGG010000288.1 GCA_020445645.1 Geminicoccaceae bacterium
GGTTCCTATTGCTTTCGTTCATGAAGGGTGTTACAACATCCGCATGAAACTTCGATCCTTCATGCGCAAGTTCGGCACCGACGAGGCCTGCCGCGAGCACCTGGAAAGCGTGCGCTGGCCGGACGGTCCGGTGTGCGACCGCTGCGGATCGGCGAACGCCTCGGCGCCCGTCGCCGGCAGGTCGGGCTTTCATCAGTGCCGCCCCTGCGGCAAGCAATTCAGCGTCACGGCGGGCACGCCCATGCACGGCACCCACCTGCCGCTGCACGTCTGGTATCTCGCCATGTACCTGATCCTCGCCTCCTCCAAGGGCATCTCGGCGGTGAAGCTCGGCGAGCACTTGGGCGTCCAGTACCGCACCGCTTGGCACCTCGGCCACCGCATCCGCGCCATGCTGGCGGGCGGCGAGAAGCTGCCCCTGTCGGGCGTCGTCGAGGCCGACGAGAGCTACATCGGCGGCAAGGCGGCGAACCTGCCCAAGTCGGCGCCTCGACCTGAAAAGCGCGGGCGCGGCACGAAGAAGCCGATGCTGTTCGCGGCCGTCGAGCGCGGCGGCGAGGCGCGCACGCTGGCGATCCCGTCCGCCTCTGCGGCGGCGCTGGCGCCCGCCTTGTGGAACTGGACCGGCATGGGTGGCGCCATCCTCGTCACCGACGAACTGCCGGTCTATCGCTGGATCGGCCGCAAGATGCAGGCGCACCACGCGGTCAACCACGGCAGCAAGGAGTACGCCCGGAGCGAGGGCGGGCTTCGCGTCCACACCAACACCGCCGAAGGCTTTTTCGGTTTGTTCAAGCGCGCCATCGTCGGCGTCTGGCATCAAGTTAGCCCGAAGCACCTCCATCGCTACGCCTCCGAGCACGAATTCAGGTGGTCATCGCGGCAGGACGACGTGTCGGATCGGATCGCCCGGTGCCTGCTCGGCAACGCCGAACGCCTGCGCCTCCGTGAGTTGCTGGCGTGACCGCGCCGGTCATGCAGGCCACCAAGGGCCACGCCTACGGCGGCGCGGTGAACGGCCCGCTCGCCCACGTCGCGCGCATCGGCGGGCAGTGCCGGGCCTTGTGGAACCTGTTCCTCGCCGAGACCGCCGACCGCTATCGGGCCGAAGGCAAGTTCCTGTTCTACGCCGAGATGAGCGCGGGCCTGCCCCGCCTTCTGAAGGATGATCCGCGCCTTGCCGGCCTGCCGCACCGGGCGGCGCAGATGACCGTCCAGAGGCTCGATCGAGCGCTGAGGGACTGCGCCAAGGCGAAGGGCGGGGCGCGCAAGGGCTTTCCCCGCTTCAAGCGCCGTGACGACCGGCGCGACGGCTTTCAGTTCGTCGGCCGCGAGTGCCGCTTCGAGACCGGCCGGGTCCGCCTGCCGAAGGTGGGCTGGGTGCGCGTGCGCGGGCTGAGGCTCCCCGCCGCCGCCGCGCCCAAGGTGGTCGCCGTCACCCAGGAGCCGGACGGCTGGCACGTCTCCGTCCAGTTCGAGGCCCCGCCCAAGCCCTACGCGGCACCCACAAGGCCCGTCGTCGGCGTTGACGCCGGGCTCCTGCACCTCGCCATCCTTTCCGACGGCGCGCGGATCGAAGCGCCCCGCCTCGCCCGCAAGGCCGAGAAGCGCATCCGACGCCTCAACCGCGAGCGCGACCGGCGGCGCAAGGGCGGGGTCAACCGCCGCCGCACGGTGGCGCGGCTGGCCCGCGCGCACCGGGCGGTGCGGAACGCGCGGCGCGACCACCTCCACAAGGCGACCCGGCGTCTGGTCGACGCCTACGCCGGATTCGCCGTCGAAACGCTGAGCCTGAAAGGGCTGGCACGCACGCGGCTGGCGAAGTCGTTCGCCGACGCCGCGTTGGGTGAGATGCTGCGGCAACTCGCCTACAAGAGCCGATGGGCCGGGCGGGAGTGGCGCGAGCTTCCCCGCTTTGCGCGCAGCACGGGCGTCTGCCCGGCCTGCGATGCGACCGGCCCCAAGCTCCCGCTCGCCGTGCGCGAGTGGGCTTGCGAGACGTGCGGCGCGGTTCATGACCGCGACGTTGCGGCGGCGGGCATCGTGCTGCGCCGCGCGGTAGGGGGAGCCTCCCCCGAACCGGCCGGAGCCGTCCGGCGAAAGCGAGGTTTTGCCGTGCGTGGCGGGGAGCGGGCGCAAGTTCGTTCTAGTCACGGCGGGCCACCTGCGAATGTCGCCGAGGTCATGGTTCATGACTGAAAGCAATAAGGGCGT
>JAGRGG010000118.1 GCA_020445645.1 Geminicoccaceae bacterium
GGCGGGGTTCAATTTCAGGTACAACTCCGCCTTCTCCTGCTCGTCTCCAACGAGCACCAAGAAGGCTGCTGCCGGTACAGTTCTGCACCGCCGCAACCGGGCTATCCGGCCGCCTCACAGGGACACTTTCGCACCGCCGCTTAGACATATGATCTCAGCCGGTTGAAAGCACGTCATGGAATTGACGAGCATTCGGATGTATTACAACTGACGGGAGGGCTTTTGGCGCGACGGGCTCATTTGGAATACATGTTTTGCTTATACTTAGGAGTGCTTTTAAACGGCAACAAAGAAGCTGCCTTCTCAGTACTACAAGCTCTTAATAATTTTTCAGCACGGCTTGATGTTTGTATATATGCAACCAGAGTTCTTATTCCAGAAGGTCCGGAAAAAGACGGGATAAATCTCTTATTTAATAAAGTGCGGCGTCTTGCACAAACAAGGAACAAGTATGTTCATGGCATACCAATTGGAGATAAAGAACCAGAAATATTGAACTTCAGAATGAAAGCTAATAATCCGGTTGAGCGGAGTCCTTTTAGACCTAGCGAGATACGTGCACATAATGCCCTAGTTGAAGAAATTACTTTGCGCCTTGAGTTGGCGATTTCGGACAATCCTCAACTATGGGCGCCACAGCCAGACTTCGTTCTAAACGAACACGTATCGTACGGTTATAGTCNNGGCGGGGTTCAATTTCAGGTACAACAACTGCTCTGCGCTGGGAGTTGGAGATGCGGAGCGCGCGGCGCGAGCGTTGGGCGGCGTGAAAGGGAGGCGACTGACGTATCGGCGGCCTAACATCTAAGCCGAGACCAAAATCTCCATGACCGTCAATTAAAAGAACACGTATCGTACGGTTATAGTCCTTGCCCGCATCATGCCAGGGCATCATCTCGAGGAGACAGCTAATGCCTATCTCCATCATTTCATCTGTTACTTCAACCTTCGCATTGATATTCTTGTGGCAGTCGTAGCTCATCTTAGCGACCCCAGGAGAAAGCTTGGTATGAACGACAACGAAAGCACGCAGCGATCATTGCCAAACCCCGACAAGCAGGCTGGCCGCAAGCCCCGGAGCAAAGCCATCTCTGGCCCCGACCAATACACCCGCTTCCTCGAAGCCGCCCGCGAGCTTGGCGCCGATCCCCACGACCCCCGCATCCGCGACGTACTGAGGGGCATGGCCGCGCAAGGCCCCAAGCCACACGCTGAGGAGCCGAAGCGGCGGAAGAAGGCCCGCGAAGACGAGTGAGGCCGGCAGTAGCCGCCGGCCTTCGGGAAGAGCGGCCGCTTGTTTGCAAGGTATACAAACGCCAAAAAAAGGCCCCGCGCCGGCGGGCGCGAGGCGTGAACCTACGCCTCCCACCCCCGTTGTCGCCTCCAGACCAACCGAAGGAACGAAACGATGGCAACCAAGGTCAAAGGCCCGAAGGTGCGCTACGGCGTCGTCGGCGGGGGGTGGATCGCGCAGGCGGCGTTCATGCCCGGCGTGGCGCAGACCGACAACTCGACGATGACGGCGCTCGTCAGCGGCGACCCGGAGAAGCGGGACAAGCTGGCCGAGCGGTACGGGCTTCGCGCCTACGACTACGACGGCTACGAGGCGATGCTCGATTCGGGCGAGGTTGACGCCATCTACCTCGCCCTTCCCAACAACATGCACCGCGACTACGCCGTCGCCGCCCTCACGAAAGGGGTCCACGTCCTCCTCGAAAAGCCGATGGCAACCTCCGTGACCGACGCCGAGGCGATCCGGGCGGCGGCGAAGGAGACGGGGGCGGCGCTCATGATCGCCTACCGCCTCCATTTCGAGCCGGCGACGGTGGCGGCCCTGGAGGCGGTGCGGTCGGGGAAGATCGGCGAGCCCCTCTTCTTCACCTCCGCCTTCGCCCAGCACGTTGCGGCCTCGAACCACCGGGCGAAGATGGGCTACTGGGCCGGTCCCGTTCCCGACATGGGAACCTACCCGCTCAACGCCGCCCGCAACCTGTTCGGTGCCGAGCCCGTCGCCGTCTACGCGGCGGGCGTCAAGAGCCCCGGCGAGGACTACGGCTTCGACGACACCGTCGCCGTCACCCTCGTCTTCCCGAAGGGCCAGACCGCCCAGTTCACCGTCTCCTACGCCGGTAACGAGGCGAACCAGTACCGCCTCTGCGGCACCAAGGGCGACATCGAGCTGAACCCCGGCTTCACCTTCGGTCAGGGCCTCGTCATGAAGACGACGGTCGGCACCGACAAGGAAGAGAAGACCTACCCCGCGACCGACCAGTTCGGCGGCGAGACCCAGTACTTCTCCGCCTGCCTCCTGGAGGGCAAGACGCCCGAGCCCGGCGGCGAGGAGGGGATGCTCGACGTGCGCGTCCTCGAAGCCGTCCAGCGCGCCCTCGAAACCGGCGAGGTCCAAAAGATCCCGCCCCACGAGCGCGGGCGCAGGATCGACCCCGCCCAGGCGGTCGAACTGAAGCTCGCGGAGACCCCGGACCTCGTCAACGCGGCGGCGCCGGGCGAAGGGTAGGACACGCTTCGCGCCCGCTGGCGCGGGCCTTTTTTTATCTGTTGTTGGAGTGTGGCACGGGCGTTCGTGCCAAGCGCGGCCAACAGACAAAAAAGGCCCCGCGCCAGCGGACGCGAAGCGTCATTCCCCGGCCGGCAGCGCGCTCTTGAGCAGGGAGGCGTCGAGCGCCTCGTAGTCGTGGTAGCCGATGAGGCCATAGAGGTCGCGCCGGGTCAGCATGGCGTCGATGTGCCCTTCGACGCTGCCTTTGCTCTCAAGGTCCGCGTAGAAGCGCCGCATCGCCCCCGCCGCGACGCGGAGGGCCGAGACCGGCCAGATCACCATCGCGTAGCCGAGCGCCTCGAACGCCGCCGCCGTGGTCGGCGGGGTGCGGCCGAACTCGGTCATGTTGGCGAGCAGGGGTGCCTCGATCGCGTCCCGGAAGCGGCGCAGGTCGTCGTGCGAGGCGAGGGCTTCGGGGAACACGGCGTCGGCCCCGGCGGCGAGGTAGAGGCGGGCGCGGTCGATCGCGGCGTCGATGCCTTCGGATGCCGCCGCGTCGGTGCGGGCGATGATCCTCAAGTGCCGCCGCGCCCGCCGCGCCGCCGCCACCTTCGCCGCCATGTCCCGCGCCGGGACGAGCCGCTTGTCGCTCAAGTGCCCGCACTTCTTCGGCAGCACCTGATCCTCGATGTGGACGGCCCCCGCCCCCGCCTCCTCCAGCTCGCGGACGAGGCGCATCGCGTTGAGGGCCTCGCCGTACCCCGTGTCGCCGTCGACGACGAGCGGCAGCCCCGTCGCCCGCGCGATGGAACGCACGGCACCGCAAAGCTCCTCCTGCGTCAGGATGCCGAGATCCGGCAGCCCCCGCGAGGCCGTGAGCGCCGCCCCCGAGACGTAGAGCGCCTCGAACCCCGCTTCCTTCGCCAGGAGCCCGGACAGCGCGTCGTGCGCCCCCGGCAAACGGAGGATGCCGGGCTTTTGCCAGCGTTCCGCAAGCCGGAGGCCGGGCAGGGTTTCGGGCGCGTCGCGGGTGAGCCAGGGTTCGCTCGAAGGCGTGGTCAAGGCGGGGCTCCCTTCTGCTCTCCGCCTTCCTGCGCTGCACCCGGGGGGCGCGTCAAGCCGCGCCCCCCGAGGAAGAGCCCCTCGCCTTACCGCTTCGCCCCGAACGCGCCGCGCACCTCGCTCGTCGCCCAGCCGCTCGGACCCCCAGCGAGGCCGAAGTCGCCCGCCATCTCGTCGGCGGCTGGGCCGAAGAACTTGCCGTTCACCCGCCCCGTCAGATGGCCGTTGGTCGAGGTGATCCCGCCGGCGAAGCCGTTGCCGGTGATCGTCACGGTCGAGAAGTTCAGCTTGCCCCAGGCCGTGCCGTCGGCCTTGGCGAGCGCCATCTGCGCGCCCACCGTACCCTTGGCGAAGTCGGCGCTGGCATTCAGGGATCCCGCGAGGTCGTTCAGGACGTGGCGGGTCGCGGCGTCGTACTCGACCGCCATCGCGGCGCCCGTGTAGGTGGCCTTGCCCGAAAGCGGCATCGCCATGGTCTTCAGGCCCCCGTAGACCGTGCCGATGTCGGCGAGGTCGGCGCCGTTCACGGCGAGCGCCCAGGCGCCGTACAGGCTGTAGTCGAGCGCTCCGCCGCCGATGTCGGACAGGGTGAGCCGCATCAGGGGAACGCCGCCCGCCGCGTAAGTGCGCAGCCCGCGATCGGCGGCGACGGCGGGGGCGTCGGTGGCAAAAGCGAAGGGCTCGTCGCCGCGCGTCAGGGTGAACGTGCCGTCGGCGGCGACGGCGAGCTTCATCTTCTTGCCCGCATCCGACTTGTAGGCTTCGAGCAGCACGTCGTCGCCAGTGCGGATCGCCCTTGCTAAGGGCGAGTCGCCCCGGACAAGGGGCTCGCTGGCCGACCCGCCGGTCGTGCCCCCAGTCGTGGTGGCGCCGCTGGAGGTCGTGCCGCCCGACGTGGCCGACCCGCCCGTGGTGCCGCCCGTCGTCGTGCCACCGGTGGTGGCGCCGCCCGACGTGGAGCCGGCACCACCGTTGCCGCCCGTGGTGCCACCACCGGTCGTGCCGGCGCCGTCGCCGCCCTGCCCGGCGCCGATCGGGCCATCGGACCCGCCGCCGGTGCAGGCCGCGAGCGAGAGGACGAGGGCAAGCGCGCTGAAGCCGAGGAAGGGAAGACGAGACATCGTCGTCACCGTATGTAAGGGTGTAGGGATCCGCTCGCCCCGGAGTGTGCCTTGGTTCCGCCTCTCGGATCCTGCCTTGATGCCCTCTCGGCCCTTGTAGTAGGAACGTCCGTTAACTTATTGTTAAGCAAAGAATGCCGTTCCCTTTCTCTTGTCACCGCCGCCCCGGAGGGGCTATGCCCACCGCAGCGTCCATCGCCCGAAGGGAACCTCCGCCTTGAAGCTCTACTACGCCCCCGGCGCCTGCTCGATCGGCATCCACGTTCTCCTCGAGGAAATCGGCAAGCCTTATGAGCGTGAGAAGATCAGCTTCGCCGACGGCGCGCAAAAATCGCCCGCCTACCTTGCCCTCAACCCCAAGGGCAAGGTACCGCTCCTCGTCCTGGACGACGGCGGTACGCTCACCGAGTTCCCGGCCATCGCCCTTTGGCTCGCCCTCACCAACTCCGACAAGAACCTCCTGCCGGTCGACCCCGAGGGGCAGGCGCGGACCTTCGAAGCGATGGACTACGTCGTCGCCACCGTCCACATGCAGGGCTTCACCCGCATGTTCCGGCCCGGCAACTTCGCGCCGAGCGAGGCCGACCACGACGCGGTGAAGGCGCGCGGCCGCGAGATCTTCACGACTGGGCTCGACCTCATGGCCGAGCGGCTGGGCGAACGCCCCTACCTCGGCGGCGACGTCCTCTCGATCGCCGACGCCGCCCTGTTCTACGTCGAGTTCTGGGCCACCCGCATGGGGATCGACCTGCCCCCCGCCTGCGCCGCCCACTTCGCGCGCATGACCGCCCGCCCCGCCGTCCGGCGCGTCTTCGAGGCCGAGGGCATCAAGGCCGGCTAGCGCTTCGCCTCCCGCTCCAGCAGCGCCCGCTTGCGCGCGACCCCCCAGCGGTAGCCCGAGAGCGCGCCGTCGCCCCGGACGACGCGGTGGCAGGGGATGGCGAGCGCCACCGGGTTGGCGGCGCAGGCGCCGGCGACCGCCCGCACCGCCTTCGGCGCCCCGATCACCGCCGCCACGTCCGCGTAGCTCGCGGTCGCGCCCGGCGGGATCCTGCGCAGCGCCTCCCAGACCCGGCGCTGAAAGGCGGTGCCCCGGACATCGAGAGGGAGGTCGAGCGGCGCCTCGGGCCGCTCGACGAAGCCGGTCACGGCCGCCACCGTGCGCGCGAAACCGGCGTCGCCGGGGGCGAGGTCGGCGTTCGGGAACCGCGCCCGCAACTCGGCCTCGAGCCCCTCCCGGTCGTCGCCGAAGCGGATGGCGCAGACCCCCGTCTCGGTCGCCGCCACGAGGATGTGGCCGAGCGAGCAGGCGGCAATCGCGTAGCGGATCCGCGCCTTCGCCCCGCCGTCCCGGTAGGCCGAGGGCGTCATGCCAAGCACCGCGGGCGCCTCGGCGTAGAAGCGCCCGCTGCCGCCGTAGCCCGCGTCGTGGAACGCCGCCGTCACCGTCTCGGCGCCGGCCAGCCCGTCCCGCAGGCGCTCCGCCCGCCGCGCCGCCGCGTAGCCCTTCGGCGTCACGCCCGTGAGGCGCTTGAAGGTGCGGTGGAAGTGATGCGGGCTCATCCCGGCTCCAACGGCGAGGTCGGCGAGGCGGGGTTCCGCCTCGGCCGCGTCGATGGCGCGGCAGGCGGCGGCGACCGCTTCGGCGTGCCGCTCCGCCGCCGTGCCCCCGTCGGGCCGGCAGCGCAGGCAGGGGCGATACCCCGCCCGACGCGCGGCCGCGGCGTCGGCGTAGAAGGCGACGTTCTCCCGCCGCGCCTCGCGTGACGGACAGGACGGGCGGCAGTAGACCCCCGTCGTCGCCACCGCGTAGACGAACCGGCCGTCCGCCGCCGGATCGCGCCGTCGCACCGCCTCCCGACGCGCCGCGTCGTCGCCGAAGTCCCGGCACGACGCATCGCTCCGCACCGCCGTCCGCAATCCCGTCATGGCTCTTCCCCGCCGGCTGTCTCTTGCCCGAACCTACCTCTTCGCCCCGTCGGCGGCACTCCGCCGCTTGCGCTCGAATCCAGGAAAGGCGGCGTCGGACGCGCCCCATCAGTGCCACCGGTCGGGCGTCTCCGCCTTCCTGCGCGCCATGAAATCCAGCAGCGCCTCGTCGATTCCCGGATCGAGCGGCGGCGCCTGGTAATCGGCGAGCATCCCCTTCCAGCACGCGTTGGCCCGTTGTTCGAGATCCCGGCCTCCGGCCTCGGTCCACTGCTCGAAGGACGCCGTGTCGGCGAGCCTTGAGGGGTGGTTCGCGGTCTCGAAATGCCGCATCGTGTGGGCGCAGCCGAGGTAGTTGCCGCCCGGCCCGGCCTCCAGGTAGGCGTCCGGTGCCAACGCCTCGTCGTCGATGGTCAGCCCCTCCACCATCCGCAGCATCATCCCGCAATGGTCGAGGTCCATGACGAACTTCTCGTAGCCCATCGTCAGCCCGCCCTCGAGCCAGCCCGCCGCGTGGAAGACGAAGTTCGACCCGGCCAGCACGCCCGCCATCATGCCGGCAACCGATTCCTGCATCGCCTGCCCGTCCGCGACCTTGGACGCGGTCAGGTGCCCGCCGCAGCGCAGCGGCAGGCCCAGCCGCCGGCACAACTGCGCGATGGCGAAGGTGGCGAGGTTCGCCTCCGGGGTGCCGAAGGTCGGTGCGCCGGTCTTCAGGTCCATCGTCGTGAGGAAGCTGCCGTAGACGACCGGCGACCCCCTCCGCACGAGCTGGCCGAGCGCGATCCCGGCCATCGCCTCGGCGTGCGACTGCGCCAGCAGCGCCGGCTGCGTGACCGGCCCCATCGCTCCCCCGAGGATGAACGGCGAGACCACGACGCTCTGGTTGGCCCCGGCGTAGGCCCTGAGCGCGCCCGACATGGTGCCGTCGTAGACGAGCGGCGAGTTGACGTTGATGTTGCCCTGGACGACGCAGTGCTCCTCCAGGTAGCCCTCTCCGAAGACCAGCTTGGCCATGGCGATCGAGTCCTCGGCCCGCTCGGGCGCCGTCACCGACCCCATGAACGGCTTGGTCGAGTAGCGCAGGTGCGCGTAGACCATGTCGAGGTGGCGCTTGTTGACCGGCAGGTCGACCGGCTCGCACACCGTGCCGCCCGAGTGGTTGAGCCAGGGCGAGGCGTAGGCGAGCTTCACGAAGTTGCGGAAGTCCTCGATCGTCGCGTAGCGCCGCCCCCGGTCGAGGTCGGTGACGAAGGGCGGGCCGTAGGCGGGCATCAGCACCACGTGCCGGCCGCCCAGCACGATCGAGGATGCCGGGTCGCGCCCCTCCATCCGAAAGCCGGACGGGGCGGTTGCGCAGAGCGCCCGCGCGTGGCCGGGGTCGAAGCGCACCCGCGAGCCCGTGACCGTCGCCCCGGCCCCGTGGAACAGGCGCAGCGCCTCAGGATCGTCCCGGAACTCGATGCCGATTTCGCGCAGGATCCAGTCGGCGTGCGCTTCGAGTCCGTGCAGCGCCTCCTCGTGCAGCAGTTCGAACGTCGGCGTCCGGCGCAGGATGATCGCCGGGGCCGGGGCCGCGCGGCCCCGGCGCGCGAGGCGGGCCGCGCGCCCGCCGCGTTTCGCGGGATGGTCCGCCGGCGCCGGCTCGATGCTGCCGGAGGCTCGTGCCAATCGCTTTTCCTCCATGTCATGCCGCCCCTTCTTCAGTACGCCGATGCATCAAAACGTGGGTTTGGAACGCGCCGCAAGCCGCATGACGTGCGGGCCGTTCCGCGCCGGCGGACGCGCAAAACCCAATGTGGACGAAACGGCAACAAATCGCCGCGCCCGCTGGCACCGATGCCCGCCCGTGGGCGTTGGGACCGGTGGAGCGAACGAACAAGCCTCGGGTCCGTAACCGATCATGAACCCTGTACCTGCCTCGCGGCCCGTTGCTGCGGTCGTCGCAATCCCCGTGCGCAACGAGGCGGCACGGCTCGGGCGCTGCCTGGACGCGCTCGGGGCGCAGGCCGGCGGGTTCGAGGTCGTGCTCCTCCTCAACAACTGCGAGGACGACAGCAGGGCGGTGGCGGAGGCGGCGAAGCCCCGGTTGCCCTACCGCCTCCACCTCGTCGAGGCGCGGCTCGAAGGCGGGCGGGCGCACGTCGGCTGGGCGCGGCGCCTCGCGATGGACGCGGCGGCGGACCTCGTGGGGCCAAGCGGGATCATCCTCACGACCGACGCCGACAGCCGGCCTGTGCCGGGCTGGCTTGCCGCCAACCGGGCGGCGGTCGCGGGCGGGGCCGACGCGGTCGCCGGGATTATCGTCCCGGACCCGGCCGAGCGGCGGGGGCTGCATCCGATCGCCCGGCAACGGCTCTCGGGCCAACGCCGCTACGAGCGGCTCATGGAGCGCCTCGCGAGCCTCCTCGACCCGGAAGAGCACGACCCCTGGCCGCGCCACGGCTACCACTGCGGCGCCAGCATGGCGGTGCGGCTGGGCGTCTACCGCAGGGTGGGGGGCCTGCCGCCGGAGCCGTCGAGCGAGGACCGGGCCTTCTTCGCCGCCGTCCTGCGCCAGGACGGGCGGGTGAGGCATTGCCCGAAGGCCCGGGTCGTCACCTCCTGCCGGCTGGACGGCCGCGCCGCCGGCGGCATGGCCGATACGCTCTTGCGCTGGAGCGAGGCGCGGGAGGGGGAAGCCATCCCGGCGGCGCGGTCCGTGGCCCGCGCCGCACGGCTGCGCGCCGCGCTGCGCCGGGCGTGGCGGGCAGGCTCGCCGGCGGCCTTTCCCGCCCTTCCCCCTGCGGCGCTCGCGGACGTGCTCCAGGCTCCCACCTTCGGCCTCGCCCTGGAACGCGCCGCCCGCCGCCTTGCTGCCCTCACCCCCCGCCTCGTCCCCGCCGCACGCCTCGCGGAGGAGATCGCGGCGGGGCTTCGGCTGGCGGCGGGGCTGGAGAGCGGAGCGCCTTCGGCCCGTCGGGATCGGCGCTGAGGCTTAGAGGGCGTTGCGGGAAGCCGATCGTCGAGGCCCGACGGCGCCCACCAGGCTAAGGGTCCGGGTGCCCGTCCGCCAAGACGGCCTTTCCGGCGCCCGGACCGCGGCGACTGCCTTGATCCGTTCCTCGTCGGGCCTCATTTCACCCTTCGACCCCGGAAGGCGCATCGGGCGGGGCACGCCTTTCGTCCGACCGCGCGGGATCCCATTCAACGCCGCGCTTCGGCTCCGCGGCGTCCTCGGCCAACGGCGACCCAATTCTACGGTTTCGTGCTGGCGAAGGGCGGGCCGGCCACGGATCCGCGAGCGTCGCCGGTCCGGGCGAAACGAAGGATAGGAGACCACGATGAGCACGACCGATGCCTTGGAACGTCGCCCGGCCGACGGCGCGGACGCCGAAGCCGGCCCCTCCGCGACCCCGCGGGAGAAGGGTAAGGAGGAGCGCCGCGCCGTCCTTTACCGGATGGTGATGCCGGACCACCTGTGCCCCTTCGGGCTGAAGGCCAAGTCGCTGCTCGAACGCCAAGGCTACGCGGTCGAGGACCATCACCTCACCACGCGCGGGGAGACCGACGCCTTCAAGAAGGAGCACGGCGTCGAGGCCACGCCGCAGGCCTTCATCGACGGCGAGCGCGTCGGCGGCTACGACGACCTCAAGCGCCTCTTTGGCAAGACCGTGCGCGAGGACCAGGAAACGACCTACGCGCCGATCGTCGCCATCTTCTCCACGAGCGCGCTGACGGCGCTGGCGATCGTCTGGAACGTCCACGGGGGCCTGCCGCCGCTGACGTGGCTCAAGTGGTTCATCGCCGTCTCCATGACCGTCCTCGCCATCCAGAAGCTGCAGGACGTGGAAGGCTTCGTGAACGGCTTTTTGGGCTATGACCTGCTCGCGCGGCGCTGGGTGCCCTACGGCTACGCCTACCCCTACCTCGAGGCCTATGCCGGCATCGGCATGCTGGCCCTGATCGGTTCGGGCTCGCCCTTCGTGTGGCTGGTCGCGCCCGTGGGCCTCTGCATCGGCACGATCGGCGCGGTCAGCGTCGTCAAGGCGGTCTACGTCGATCGGCGCGAACTCAAGTGCGCCTGCGTCGGTGGCGGCTCCAACGTGCCGCTCGGCGTCATCTCCCTGACCGAGAACGTCATGATGGTCGTACTGGGCCTTTGGATGCTCGGCGCGCAGACCCTCGGGTAGGCGGCGCGCCCGTCCGCCGCCACAGGTCCAACCGGTAGCTGTCGGTCCGCGCCTCGGCGACGGCGCGGACGGCGCCGCCCAGGGCCTGCCGCAGCCGCCGGGTCGCCTCGTCGCCGCTGAGGGGGTAGTCGGTTTCCCTGATCCAGTGGACGAGGAGGAGGTCGCCGCCCGGACGGAGCGCGGCTTCGATGGCGGCGGCGGCGGCTTCGATGTCGGCGGGAGACCAGTAGTAGACGACCTCGGAGAGGAGGATCAGGTCGAAGGGGCCGGGGGGCGCCTCGGCGGGGAAGCGGGCGCGCCGGAAGGTCACGCCGAGCAGGGCGGCGCAGCGGGCGCGGGCGGCGGCCAGCGCCTTCTCGGCCACGTCGAGGGCGAGAAGGCGGCCGCAGCGGGGAGCGAGGCGCTCGGTCAGCACGCCAATGGCGCAGCCGACTTCCAGGGCATGGTCGTAGCGGGGACCGAGGGCGCCCAGCGTCGCCGCGTACTTCGCTGCCTCGTAGGGACTGGTGGCGAAACGCCAAGGGTCGGGGTCGGCGTCGTAGAGCGATTCGAAGTAGGCAGGGGGCAACGAGTGTGGCGGGCGGGTCAAGGATCGGCCTCCAGGAAGACCTCGGGACCAAGGAGCGCGGCCTCGATCATCGCGGGCGGCAGGCGAAAGCCGGCGGGGTCGTCGTCGACGAGGTCCGCGACCTGCGAGCGGTGACGGGCGATGGCCTCGGCCTTCGCCGCGCGGAACGGCCCGACGGCGAAAGTGAAGCCTCGGGGCGGCCCGCCGACGGGGGTGCCGGGGGACAGGGCGCGGCCCCAGACGGGGTATTCGAGCAGGCGGGGCCGGGGCCGCAGCCCCGCCCGCAAGGCCGCCGCGAGGTCGAAGGCGGCCCCGTGGTCGCGGTGGGGGTCGTGCCGCCACGTCGTCAGCAGGGTCGCGGGAGAAACCTTGGCGAGGACCGAACGCAGCCGCCCCAGCGCGTCCGCGAACCCCCCCTCCCCCCGGCGCGGCACGGCGGCGTCGGGCAGGCGCAGGAAGCGGGGCGGACGCGGACAGCCGAGTGCCAGAAGCGCCGCGCGCAGCTCCCCCTCGCGCAGGTCGCGCAGAACCTCCCCCGCGTAACGCCGCGACCCGAGATGCGAAGCGGCTCCGTCGCTCACCGCCACGACCAGCGGCGGATGCCCCGCCGCCGCGAGCGCCGCGACGAGTGCGCCGCAGCCGAGGCTCTCGTCATCGGGATGCGGTGCCAGCAGCAGGACCTCGCCGAGCGCGGCGGGGTCGCCCAGCGGGGGCAACCGTGCGGCTGCGGCGAGGAAGGCGGGGGCGTCCACGTCAGGGGGAGACGCGCTTCGCGTCCGCTGCGCGGGGCTTCCCTTTTTCTTTTTCATCTGTTTGCCGGGCTTGGTCCGGGCGCCCGGACCAAGCCCGGCAAACAGATGAAAAAGAGGAAAAAAGACCCCGCACCAGCGGACGCGAAGCGTCGTCTTCTTTCAGCACCACAGATCCCCGAGCGGTTCGTCCGCGTTCAGGACGAAGGCGGCGGCGGTGGCGAGGGCGCGGTCGGGAGCGGGTTGGCGGAGGTAGAGCTGGAGGTCGCGGGTGAGGCGGTCGAGGGGGGAGGAGGCCATGAAGGCCTGGACGCCGACGGCGCGGTGGGCGAGTTCGAGGGTGTCGAGGGCGGCGCGCTCGACGGCGAGGCGGGCGAGGTGGACCCGGGCGATCAGACGGTCGGGGGCGACGGCGTCGATGGCGGCGAGGCGGGCGGCTTCGTTCAGCCAGAGGCGGGCGGTTTCCGTCGCCGTCGCCATCCGGCCGAGGCGGGCGAGTTGATGGGGGTCTTCGCCCCGGCCCGTCCGGCGGAGGTGGTTCCGCACCGCCTCGGCCAGGGCCTCGACGCCGCCGAGGTGCACGGCGGCGAAGCGCCACGCGCCGGCGGAGAAGTCGGGCTCGCGCGCGTAGTCGCCGGGGTCGCCGATCAGGTCGTCGGTCGCGACGCGAAGGCCGGTGAAGTCGAGCCGGCCGCTGCGCGACGCGCGCATCCCGGAGACCCGCCAGCCCGACAGGTCGACCCGGTCGTCGTGGGGGGCGTCGAAGCGGACGACGAGCATCCGCACCGAGCCGTCGGGCAGCCGCGCCGTGACGAGGGGGCGGTACACGTCGCCGGCGCCGGAGGCGAAGGTCTTGGCGCCTTCGAGTCGGTAGCAATCCCCCTCGGGGAGGAGGCGGAGCGGGTCCGACCCTTCGGTGTTCCAGACGGCGAACAACATCCCCGCCCTCGCGTCGGCGGCGAGGCGCCGGGCCCGCGCTGGGCCGCCGTGGCGTAGGATCAGCCGCCAAGCGTTGACGTGGCCCTCGTAGAGGCGGCCCAAGGGCAGGCTGCCCCGGCCGATCCGCCGCAGCACGTCCAGGAGGAGGAGCGAACCGAGCGCCTCGCCCCCGGCCCCGTACCCCCCGAGCGTGGGCGGGAGCGGCAAAGCGAGGAGGCCCGCATCGGCCAGCGCCCGGACCTCCTCGGCCGGGAAGGCGCCGTCGGCGTCGCGGGCGGGTGCCAGGGACGCGGCGAGGTCGGCGACGCGCGCGGCCCCGGCGAGGACGCTGTTGCCGTCGCACTTCGGCGGGTCGGCGAGGTTCGACGCGGGGTCGTTGAGGAAAGCCTGCATGGGCGAATAACGGGAACGAAGGCCGAACGTTGCCTCGTAAGATCACGCTTCGCGTCCGCCGGGGCGGGGCCTTTTTTATCTGTTGGTCGAATGTGGCACGAACGCCCGTACCGAGCACGGCCAACAGATGAAAAGGGAAGAGAAGGCCCCGCGCCGGCGGACGCGAGGCGTCGTCTTCGCTCTTACGCCACCCGCTTCGCCTCCGTCAGCAGCCAGTCGCGGAAGAGGGCGGCGTTGCGGCTTAAAGGGGCTCCCGACGGCTGGACAAGATAGAAGGAGCGGTCGGAGCCCAGCGTGGCGTCGATGGGGCGGACGAACTCGCCGCGGGCGATGAAGTCTTCCGCGAGGCGGCGGCCGCAAAGCGCGATGCCCTCGCCGCGCGCCGCCGACTGGAGGAGGACGAGGTAGTTCTCGAAGGCGAGGCCGCGTTTTCTGGGGGCTTCCTCGACGCCGTGGCCGCGCAGCCACGTTTCCCACGTCACCCAGTTGCGGTCGAAGGCGCCGAGGTGGAGGAGGGTTTCGTCGAGCAGGTCGAAGGGAGAGGCGGGCGGGGGGCGGCCCTGAAGGTAGGCGGGGGCGCAGACGGGCCAGATCTCGTTGTCGAAGAGGGGCGTGCTCTCGACGCCCGGCCAGTCGCCGCGCCCGTAGCGGACGGCGAGGTCGATCCCGGCGGCGGCGAGGTCGCGGACGGGGGACGCGGCGACGAGGCGGATCTCGACGGCCGGGTGGCGCGAGCGGAATTCCATGAGGCGGGCCATGAGCCAGTAGGAGGCGAAGGTGACGCTGGTGGCGATCGTCACCTCGCTCGCCGCGTGCGCCCGCCTGATGTCGGTCGCGGCACCCGCGATGTGGTCGAGCCCGCTCGACACGGCCCGCCAGAAGCGTTCGCCGTCCTTGGTCAGCTTGAGGCGGCGCGGCAGGCGCTCGAAGAGGGGAGCGCCCAGGTGTTCCTCCAGAAGATGGATCTGCCGGCTGACGGCGGCCTGCGTCACCCCCAGCTCCTCGGCGGCGTGGGTGAAGTTGAGGTGGCGGGCCGCCGACTCGAAGACGACGAGGCTGTTGACGGGCGGCAGCGCCTTGCGCAGCGACGCCATGACTTCTCCTTATGACACGATGAGGATTTTGGGCGTTTCCAGGCGACGCGGCATGGTGTCTGATCGACCCTGTCACGATACGGAACGCGCGGGAGGGGGGCAACGACCGCGCGAAGGGCCGGGCAGGACGGCTGCCCTTGGCCCAGACAACCAACGAGGAGGGTACCACCCATGCCGGGTCGCAAAGGTCTTTTCATCCCTGGTCCCACGAACGTGCCGGACGAGATCCTCCGCGCCATCGACGTGCCGATGGAGGACATGCGCGCACCCGACTTCCCCGAGTTCACGCTCCCCCTCTTCGAGGACGTGAAGAAGGTCTTCAAGTCCGAGACGGGCCAAGTCTTCATCTTCCCGGCGTCGGGCACCGGCGGCTGGGAGGCCGGGATCACGAACACCCTGTCCCCCGGCGACAAGGTGCTGGCGGCGAGCTTCGGCCAGTTCTCGCATTTGTGGATCGACCTCTGCCAGCGTCACGGGCTCGAGGTCGAGGTCTGCGACGTGCCGTGGGGCGAGGGCGTGCCCTTGGACCGCTACGCCGAGATCCTGAAGGCCGACAGGGCGCACGAGATCAAGGCCGTGCTCGTCACCCAGAACGAAACCGCGACCGGCGTCACCTCGGACGTGGCGGGCGTCAGGAAGGCGCTCGACGACGCGGGACACCCGGCCCTCCTCATGGTCGACGGCGTCAGCTCGATCGCCAGCATCGACTTTCGCATGGACGAGTGGGGCGTCGACATCGCCGTGTCGGGCTCGCAGAAGGGCTTCATGATGCCCACGGGCCTCGCCATCGTCTGCGTGAGCCAAAAGGCGCTCGAAGCGCGCAAGTCCGCGAAGCTGTACCGCACGTACTTCAGCTTCGACGACATGATGAACATGAACAAGAACGGCTACTTCCCCTACACCCCGGCGACGAACATGCTCCGGGGCCTCAGGAAGTCGGTCGACATGATCTTCGCCGAAGGGCTCGACAACATCTTCGCCCGCCACCACCACATCGCGGAAGGGGTGCGGCGCGGCGTCCACGCCTGGGGCCTCAAGCTCTGCGCCGTCGAGCCGAAGTGGTACTCGGACACGGTGAGCGCCATCGTGGTGCCCGCCAACGTCGACGGGGCCGAGGTCGTGAAGCGGGCCTACCACCGCTACGACCTCTCGCTCGGCGCCGGGCTCGCCAGGGTCGCGGGCAAGGTGTTCCGGATCGGGCATCTGGGCTCGCTCAACGAGATCATGGCGCTCTCGGCGCTGGCAGGCGCCGAGATGGCGCTGGTCGACTGCGGCGCCGACATCAAACTCGGGTCGGGCGTGGGCGCGGCCCAGGCCTACTACCGCGAGCGCGACCGGGCGGAGCGCCGCGCCGCCGCCTGACGGCCTTCGACGATCGGACCACGACGACTCCGGCCGCGCGGAAGGCGCGGCCGGCAAGGGGAAGGCTCGGCCGATGGACATCCACGAGTACCAGGCGAAGGAGCTGCTCGCCCGCCACGGGGTGGTGATCCCGCGCGGCGAACTCGCCTACAGCCCGGAGCAGGCGGTGCTCAGGGCCAGGGAGACCGGCGGCTCGGCCTGGGTCGTCAAGGGGCAGGTCCATAGCGGTGCCCGCGGCAAGGCGGGCGGGATCAAGTTCTGCAAGGACCCGCACGAGGTCTGGAACGCGGCCGACACGCTCCTGGGCAAGCGGCTCGTCACCCATCAGACGGGACCGAAGGGCAAGCCGATCTTCCGCCTCTACGTCGAGGCGGCGGCGAGGATCGAAAGGGAACTCTATCTGGGCTTCGTCCTCGACCGCCAGAGCGAGCGGATCATGGTCATCGCCTCGGCGGAGGGCGGGACGGAGATCGAGGACGTGGCGGCCGAATCCATCCACCGCGTCATCGTCGAGCCCGCCGTCGGCCTCCAGGCGTTCCAGGCGAGGGCGCTCGCCTTCAAGCTGGGCTGCGGCGGCGACGAGATGGCGCAGATGGTCCAGACCATGCTCGGCGCCTACAGGACCTTCCGCGACCTCGACGCCACGATGATCGAGATCAACCCGCTCGTCGTCACCGAGGAGAAGGCGGTGGTGGCACTCGACTGCAAGATGTCGTTCGACGACAACGCGCTCTACCGCCACCCCGACATCGCCGAATTGCGCGACCGCTCGCAGGAGGACCCGCGCGAGGGGGCGGCGCTCGACCGGGGGCTATCCTACGTTGGCCTCGACGGCACGATCGGCTGCATGATCAACGGCGCCGGGCTTGCGATGGCGACGATGGACATGATCATGCTGGCGGGCGGCAGGCCCGCGAACTTCCTCGACATCGGCGGCGGCGCCACGCCCGACCGGGTCGCCAAGGCCTTCCGCCTCGTCCAGGCCGACGACAACGTGAAGGTGATCCTCGTCAACATCTTCGCCGGGATCAACCGCTGCGACTGGGTGGCGAAGGGGATCGTCGAGGCGGTGGGGGCAACGAAGCTCAGGCTGCCGCTCGTCGTCCGCCTCGCCGGCACCAATGTCGAGGAAGGGCGCCGGGTGCTGGCCGAGAGCGGCCTTGCGATCGTGAGCGCCACGACCCTCGCGGAAGCGGCCGAGAAAGCCGTTGCCGCCGCCAAGGCGACCGAGACGGCGGGGACTCCTTGAGATGAGCATCCTCCTCGACAAGAACACCCCCGTCATCGTCCAGGGGTTCACCGGCAAGATCGGCACCTTCCACGCCCAGGACATGATCGCGTACGGCACCAACGTCGTCGGCGGGGTGACGCCGGGGCGGGGCGGCACGAAGCACCTGGACCGGCCCGTCTTCGACAGCGTCGAGGACGCGGTCGCGGCGACCGGGGCCACGGCCTCGATCGTCTTCGTCCCGCCGCCCTACGCCGCCGACGCCGTCATGGAGGCGGCCGACGCCGGGATCGGCCTTTGCGTCGCCATCACCGACGGCATCCCCTCCTTGGACATGATGAACGTCAAGCGCTACATGTGGCGCTTCCCGAAGGAGCGGCGGATGCGGCTCATCGGCCCCAACTGTGCCGGGATCATCACGCCGGGGCAGGCCATCCTCGGCCTCATGCCGACCCATATCTACAAGCGGGGCTCCGTCGGCATCGTCGGCCGCTCCGGCACGCTCGGCTACGAGGCCGCCGACCAGATGAAGGCCCTTGGCATCGGCGTCAGCACGAGCGTCGGCATCGGCGGCGACCCGATCAACGGCAGCTCGTTCCGGGACATCCTGGAACTGTTCAAGGACGACCCCGAGACCGAGGCCGTCGTCATGATCGGCGAGATCGGCGGGCCGCAGGAGGCCGAGGCGGCCGACTACATCAAGGCGGGCTTTGGCAAGCCCGTCATCGGCTACGTCGCCGGGCTCTCGGCGCCGAAGGGCAAACGGATGGGCCACGCCGGCGCCATCGTGTCGAGCGTCGGCGAGAGCGCCCCCGAAAAGGTGGAACTGCTCAAGGCGGCCGGGGTACACGTGGCCCCGAACCCGTCCGAGATCGGCGCCACCGTGCAACGCGCCCTCGGGCTGCACTAGACGCCACAAGGGGGGCATCGAACCATGACCAAGCCGCGCGTGCTCGTCACCAGACGCTGGCCGGAAGCCGTCGAGGCGGCGCTGAAGGAACGCTACGACCTCGTCCTCAACGAGGACGACCGGCCGATGGACGAAGACGGGCTGCGCGCGGCGCTCCGCGACATGGATGCCGTCCTGCCCACCGTCTCGGACAGGCTCGACGCCGCCGTGTTCGAGGTCGAGAACCCGAAAGCGCGTTTCCTGGGCAATTACGGCGTCGGCTACAGCCACATCGACACCGAGGCCGCAAAGCGGCACGGCATCGTCGTCACCAACACGCCGGACGTCCTGAGCGACTGCACGGCGGACTTGGCGATGGCGCTCCTCCTCGCGTCGGCGCGACGGATCGGCGAGGGCGAGCGGCAGGTGCGCGGCAAGGCGTGGTCCGGCTGGCACCCGATGCACATGCAGGGCGGCAAGGTCGCCGGCAAGACGCTGGGCATCATCGGCTTCGGGCGGATCGGCCGCGAGGTGGCCAAGCGGGCGCACCACGGCTTCGACATGAAGGTGGTCTACTTCGACAAGTACCCCGCCAAGCCCGAGGTCGAGCGGGATCTGGGCGCCGAACGCCGCGACACGGTCGACGACGTGCTGGCCGAGGCCGATTTCGTCTCGCTCCACTGTCCCGGCGGCCAGGAGAACTACCACCTGATCGACGCCGAGCGCCTGAAGCGGATGAAGCCGACGGCCTACCTCGTCAACACAGCGCGCGGCGAGGTCGTCGACGGGGCGGCGCTCGCCGAGGCCCTGAACGCCGGCACGATCGCCGGTGCCGGGCTCGACGTCTACGAGGGCGAGCCCAAGGTCAACGAGGCCCTGCTCGCCTGCGAGAACGCCGTCCTCCTGCCGCACCTCGGCAGCGCCACCAAGGACACCCGGATCGCCATGGGGATGCGCGTTCTCCAGAACCTCGATGCCTTCTTCGCGGGCAAGGAGCCGCCCGACCGCGTCGCCTGACGGCCTCGGCCGGCTCCCGCCCCGAAGGAAGCGCGCCGCAACGTGCATATGTCCCCCCTGTTGCACGTTGCGGCGACGCACCTACGCTTCGCGCCCGCTGACGCGGGCGCGAAGCGTTCTCCTTCCCTACTCGAACCCTGATTTGCTATCCAGCCCCCGACCTGCGGCCTTTGGGGACGAGCCTTGCACGCTGCGACGGTACGAGACGAGCCGTGGGACGGGCGGCGCCACGAGGCCAAGGCCGGCCGCATCAGCCTCTCGCCCGACCGTCGGCTCCAGTCCGGGCTCACGCTGGCGCTGACGTGGCTGGGCGTCCTCGTGATGTTCGTCGTCCCGCCGCCCCTGCTCACCGAGATGGGCATCCCCTACGACGCGCCCACCGGCGGCTTCGTCTTCAAGCTCCATCCGAGCACCTACCTGCTGCTGCTCGCCTTCCTCATCGCCCTCGTCGAGCGCGGCAACCCCGTGCGCGCGTTCGGCCGATCGCTCGGCCACCAGCCGGCCGTCGCCTTCTACCTGTTCGTCGAGGTCCTGCTCATCGCCTACTCGGTGCTGCGCTACGGCTTCTCCGGCGCCGCCTTCTTCATCGACTCGCAGCTCGTGCCGGGCATCCTCGCCCTTCTCCTGGCCCGGTTCGACCTCGACACCCTGGTCCGCCTGTTCCGCTTCATCCTGGTCGTCCTCGTCGTCAACGCGATCTTGGGCGTCGGCGAGCAGCTGCTCCAGGAGCGCCTCATCCCGCTCACCGTGGCGGGCGGGGTCGTCCTCCACGAGGACGTGTTCCGGGCGACGGCGCTCATGGGCCACCCGCTCGCCAACGCCGCCGTGATGGGCTTCGCCCTCTTCGCCTTCTACGCGGTGCGCCCGCCCCTGCTCCGGGCGTTCCTCTGCCTGCTCGGGGTCGTGGCGCTGCTCTCGTTCGGCGGGCGCACCGGGTTCGCCGTCAACGTCGCCCTGCTCCTCCTCCTGGTCGGCGTCGACCTGATCGGGACGCTGCGGCGGGGCGAAAGCTCCTACCGCCTCCTCACCGGCGGCACGGTCCTCGCCCTCCTCCTCCTCGGCGTCGTCCTCGTCGCCGTGGCGTTCGGCGGGGTCGGCCAGCGGATCATCGAGAAGCTCACCTGGGACGAGAGCGCCAGCGTCCGGCAGGTGAGCTTCACCGTCTACCGGTTCCTCACGCCCGAGCAGCTCCTGTTCGGGGTCAGCCCGGACGAGATCCTGAAGCTGATCGCGCGGCTCGGCATCGGCAGCGAAGCGGCGACGATCGAGAACTTCTGGATCGTCCTCTCGCTCCAGCTCGGCGCCCTGTTCTGCGCCCTGTTCGCCGCGGGATTCCTCGTCTTCATCGTCCACCTCGACCGCATCGGCCCCGTCGCCCTCCGGTTCGGCCTCTTCGGCTTCGTCCTCGTCGCCTCGACCAGCAACTCGCTCTCGTCGAAGACGGCGATCTTCGGCATGGTCGTCGCCATCGCCCACGGCACCGCCGCGTATCGCCTGCGGGCGGCGGAGGCCGACGAGCCGGAGCCGAGGCGGTTTCCCTACCCGCCGACGCGCCAGCGGACGCGAAGCGCGCCCTACCCCGGCCCCCAGCCGCGCGACAGGTAGTCGGCGAAGGTGAAGGCGAAGAGGACGGCGAGCCAGACGAGGCCGGCGCAGGCGGCGAGGCGCAGCACCGGCCCCGACTCCTTCAGGTGCATGAAGAAGAGGGCGACGAGCAGCGCCTTCAGGGTGCCGATGCCCATGCTGACGACGGTGTTAAAGACCCCCATCGGCACGTAGGCGAGGCCCCAGGTGAGGCCGAGGAGCGCCATGAGCGTGACCCAGACCAGGATGCCCGGCCACCACAGGCCGTGGAACGCCCCGATCGCCCTCACTGCGAGCGCCCCGGCAGGTAGATGAGCGGGTAGAGGAAGATCCAGACCACGTCGACGAGGTGCCAGTAGAGCCCGAGCACGGTGAGCGTCGCCGACTGCTGATAGGCGAGCCGGCCCGTCCTGACGAGGAAGAGGACGACGAGCACGGCGGTGATGGCGACGGTGAGGTGGACGGCGTGAACGCCGGTCAGGAAGAAGTAGAGGTAGTAGAAGATCTCGGCGTGCTCCGGGTCGGCCTTCTCGAAGGCGAAGCGCAGCCCCGGCACGAGGCTGTTGTCCCAGTCGAGGTAGTACTCGTAGGCCTTCAGGCCGAGGAAGAAGGCGCCGAGCGTCGCCGTGAGGCCGAGCGCCAGCGTCACGGCGTCCCGCCGCCCCTCTTCGCCGGCACGGACGGCTAGCCACATGGTCAGGCTCGAGGTGAGGAGGATCGCGGTGTTGGCGGTGCCGATCAGGATCTCGGTCTCGCGCGCCGCGGCGAACCAAGCTTCGGGGTAGAGGTGGCGGTAGACGGCGTAGCCGAGGAGGAGGCCGCCGAAGAACAGGGCCTCGGTGGCGAGGAAGATCCACATGCCGAGTTCCGCCGCGTGGCGCTGCTGCCCGAGGTCGTCGAACTGCTCGGCGAGGGCCTGCGGGTCGCTCATGACGCGGGCCGTCCGTCGGACGGGTGGTCCAGATGCCCGCCCGGCGGGCGGCGGGGCGGGTGGTAGTCGTAGGCCTCCTCGTCGACGCGGGGGGTCGACGGGAAGTTGTGCTTGGGCGGCGGCGAGGCCGTCCGCCACTCCAGCCCCTTCGCGTCCCAGGGGTTGTCGCTGGCCGGCTGCCCGTAGCGCAGCGACCAGAGGAAGTAGCCGAGCGGCAGGAGGTAGGCGGCCCCCAGCACGACGGCGCCGGCGGACGAGAGCACGTGGTAGACCTGGAACTCGGACGGGTACTCGTGGTAGCGGCGCGGCATCCCCATCCAGCCGAGGATGAACTGGGGAAAGAAGGTCATGTTGAAGCCGAAGAACATGAGAAGGGCGGCAAAGCGCGCCCAGGCCTCGGGATAGAGCCTGCCCGTGATCTTCGGCCACCAGAAGTGCAGCCCGCCGAAGAAGGCCGAGACCATGCCGCCCACCATGACGTAGTGGAAGTGGGCGACGACGAAGTAGGTGTCGTGGACGTGGACGTCGATCGGGAGCGACGCGACGAAGAGCCCGGTGAGCCCCCCCATCGTGAACAGGCCGATGAAGCCCAGCGCGTAGAGCATGGGCGCGTCGAGGACGATCGAGCCCCGGTAGAGGGTGGCCGTCCAGTTGAAGACCTTGATCGCCGACGGCACGGCGATGACGTAGCTCAGGAACGAGAAGACGAGCCCCGCGTACATCGACTGGCCCGCGACGAACATGTGGTGGCCCCAGACGAAGAAGCCGACGACGGCGATGCTGAGCAGGGCGTAGACCATGAACTGGTAGCCGAAGATCCGCCGCCTGGCGAAGCAGGTGACGATCTCGGTGACGACCCCCATGCCGGGCAGGATCATGATGTAGACGGCGGGGTGCGAGTAGAACCAGAACAGGTGCTCGAACAGGACCGGGTCGCCGCCGAGCGCCGGGTCGAAGATGCCGACGCCCAACAGGCGCTCGATCATGATGAGCAGGAGCGCCATCGCCAGCACGGGGGTGGCGAGCAGCATGATGAGCGCCGTCGCGTAGATCGACCAGACGAAGAGCGGCACGCGGAACCAGTGCATCCCGGGCGCCCGCATCGTGTGGGTCGTGACGATGAAGTTGAGCCCGGTCGCGATCGTCGAGAAGCCGGAGACGAAGATGCCCGCCGCCGCCGCGACGACGTAGCCGTTCGAGTAGGTCGTCGAGTAGGGGGCGTAAAAGGTCCAGCCGGTGTCGACACCGCCCATGACGAGGACGTAGAGGACGAAGGCCCCGGCGATGACGATGAGCCACCAGGACATGAGGTTGAGGCGCGGAAAGGCGAGGTCGCGGGCACCGAGCATGAGGGGAAGGAGGAAGTTGCCGAGCGTCGCCGGGATGGCCGGGACCAGGAAGAACCAGACCATGATGACGCCGTGCAGGGTGAAGAGCTTGTTGTAGCCCTCGGCCGAGACGAGGTCGCCCGCCGGCGTGAACAGCTCCATGCGGATCAGGGTCGCCGCCGCCCCGCCGATGAAGAAGAAGACGGTGATGGTCAGGGCGTAGAGGATCGCGATCCGCTTGTGGTCGGTCGTGAACAGCCAGCTCTTCACGCCGTGGCCGGCGGTGAGGTAGCTCGTCGCCTCCTCGCGCCCGACCCCCCGCTCGGCCTGACGCGGCAGGGAATGGCTGCCCGAGCCGCCGCTCGAGCCGCTGCCCTGGGCGTCCACGATCGTGTTCATCCTTCCTTCCCCCCGTCGCCGATCGACCTGATCCAGGCCTGGAGCGCCTGGAGTTCCCCCTCGTCGATGCTGCCCTGGAACGAGGGCATGATCGGCTTGTACCCCGCCGCGACCTGGGATTTCGGCCTCAGGATCGAGTCGCGGACGTAGCGCTCGTCGGCCGTGACGACGGCGCCGCCCTCGAGCGGTACCGGTCCGCCGTAGAGGCCGTGCAGCGGCGGCGCCCGCACGCTGCCGCCGGCCTCGTGGCAGCCGGAGCAGCCGAGTTCATGGTAGAGTCGCCGTCCCTCGGCGACCAGGGTTTCACCCGTCGGCTGGGCGTCGAGCCAGCGGGCGTAGTCTTCCGGCGGCATCGCGGTGATGGTGCCGATCATGCGGGAGTGGTCGGTGCCGCAGAACTCGGCGCAGAACAGGCGGTACGCGCCCGGCTCCTTCGCCTCGAACCACATCTCGTTGTCGCGCCCCGGCACCACGTCGTGCTTCACCCGAAACGCCGGGACGTAGAACGAGTGGATCGTGTCCTGCGAGACCATGTCGAGCTTGATCGGCCGCCCGATAGGGATGTGAAGCGCGTTGATCTCGCGCTGCCCGCCCGGGTGCTCGGTCTTCCACATCCACTGCTTGCCGACGACGCTGATCTCGAGCGCGTCCTTGGGCGGGTAGAACAGGGTGAATTCCTGCCCGGCCGCCCAGGTGAAGAGGAAGAGGAAGATGAAGAGCGGGATGAGGGACCAGCCGGCCTCGAACTCGAGGTCGATCAGCTTCGAGACCCGCCCGCCGTGCCGGGCCTTCGATCCCCGCCGGTAGCGGGTGCAGAAGTAGACAAGGAGGAAGGCGACGGCGAGCGTCATGAAGGCGCTGAGGCCCAGCAGCGTGAAGAACACGGCGTCGGTGCGCGGCGCGAAGGTCGACGCTTCCTTGGGGAAAAAGCTCAGGCCCTCCATGCCGCTAGCCCTCCCCGCCCGCCCGCTTGCGGCCGAGGCGGACGACGAGGAGGCCGATGCCGAGCACCGAGGCGACCCCCGCCACCTGGAGTGCTCGCACCACCGTCTCGGTATGGATCCCCTTGAGCAGGTCGTGGCCGTAGCAGAGGAGGACGAGGTCGCGGACGAGCCCGCCGACCCCCCCGGCCCCGGCGCCCTCGACGGCGGCCCCTAGCGGTCCGGGCGCCACGGCGACATCGAGCAGATATTTGGAGATCCGGCCGTCCGGGGTCAGGACGACGAGCCCGGCCGGGTGGGCGAACTGGTCGTCGTCGGGGTCGTAGGCGTAGCGCAGCCCGACCGCCTCGACCAAGGGAGACGCGTCGCCCGTGAGCAGCGTCGCGTTCCGGTCGACGCTCGGGAACGCCGCCAGTTGGTCCGCGCGCATGGCGGCGGCGAGGGGCGGCCCGTCCTTCGGGTCGATGCCGACGACGACGAGGCGGTAGGCGTCCGTGCCCCCCGCGAGCGCCGCGGCGGTGGCGCCGAGCACCGTGCCGCAAAGGGTCTTGCAGTCGTAGTCGGCGAAGAGGAGGACGACGGGCGGGCCGCCCAGGAGGCCGCCGAGGCGGACGGAAGCGTCCCCGTCGTCCCGCAGGACGAGGCCCTTGGGCACCGCCTCGCCCAGGCGCTGGGTGAAGCCGAGCCCCTCGATCGTGCCGGACGCGAGGACGGCGCGGGCGTGTCCGGCGGCGGCCAGGAGCAGGCAGAGCGCCAGGACCGCCGCCCTCAAGGCCGCCCTCCCACGTTCGCCGGCGCCCGACGGTTGCGCGGGGGCGGCTCGGGCGGCAGGAGGGGCGCGTAGGCGGCGGCGCCCCTCGCGGCGATCGCCGCCATCGCCGCCTCGATCGGCATCCCCTCCCCTTCCCCCCCGAGCAGGCGCGCGGACCGGGTCCGGACCCCGGCCAGCTCCGCCGTCGGGTCGGTCTGGAGGCGGGGGCGGGGGGGCACGGCGTCGCCGCTCGCCATCGGGTGGATCGACTCCTGCAGGGCGTGACGGTCCGACACGAAAGTGCCGAACAGCCACGTCACCCCGAAGAAGGTGAGGCCGATGAACAAAGCGAGGCCGCCGATCGTGGCGAGGACGACCCCCGCCCGCACGCGGTCCGGCTCGTGCCTGGGATCCGGGGCCGCCTCTCCCTCCGCGCGGCGGTGCCAAGCGCTTCTGAGGATCGCCACGAACGCGAAGGCGCCGGCGAGGCGGCGGAGGAGGCTAGGCATCGTGGGCACCGTGGGCACCCCGCTTGGCTTCCCTTTGCCGGTGCCCCGTCGGCAGCGCGAGGGCGAGCCCGCCAAGGACCAGGAGCCCGCCCCCCGCTGCCGGGAGCAGCACCCAGCCGCCCGGCCCCGCCGGCAGGACCATCCAGGCGAGGTGGAGGAGGACGCCGAGGAGGACCAGTCCTCCCATGACCGCGAGAGTCCCGGGGTCGCGCCGCGACGCGCGGGGGAGAAGGACGAGGAAGGGGACGAGGCCGCCGGCGAGGAAGGCGAGAACGGGCAGAACCGGCCAGAACCCGGCCTCGCGGGCGGCGTACCACGCCACCTTCTCGGGCAGGTTGCTGTACCACATGACGAGGTACTGCATGAAGGCGAGGTAGACGACGGCGAGGAGCGCGGCCAGCAGCAGCCCGCCCAGATCCTCGGCGACGGCGGGCTCGGTCGCCGCCCTGAACAGCGCCGCCAGCGCCAGGGCCTCGAGGATTGTCTGGACGGCGACGAGGGCGGGGTAGGTCGTCGAGACCCATTTCGGATCGAGTGGCATCAGCCAGTCGAGGGCGACGACGGTGACGGCGACGACGTAGAGGACGAGGCCCACGGCCGAGACGCCGACCCCGGCCCTGCGCCCGGCCGGCAGGAACAGGGCGAGGGCCGCGAGAAAGCCGAGCGAGAGGGCGGCGCGGGCGAGGAACAGGGGTTCGTTCAACCAGTAGGTCCCGACGCCCGGCCGTTCCTCCAGCCCGTGCGGCCAGCCGTAGAGGCTGCCCAGGAAGAAGGCCGGGACCACCGCGACGAGGGCGAGCCAGGGCAGCGTCGCCGTGAAGGCGGCGAAGGTCGGGCGCAGGGCGTCCCCCCAACGGCCGCCGGTGAGGCCGTGCGTCAGGAGAAGCGCCAGCGCGCCCAAGGCGGGGCCGAGGCAGAAGGCCCAGGCGAAGAGGAGGCCGCGCAGGGCGAGGCTCAAGTCGAGGAAGGCGGCCAGGACGAGGAGGGCCAAGCCCGCCGCGAGGGTGAGGGGCCGGATCATCGTCCCGTATCCGCGGGCTGCAGGGCCGCCTGCCGTTCGGCAGGATCCATGCGTGCCAGCTGCAAGGCCCGGATGTAGGCGATGATTGCCCAGCGGTCGCGCGGCGGCACCCGGTCGGCGTAGGAATACATGACGCCGTAGCCGTCGGTGATGACGTCGAAGTAGTGTCCGGCCGGCGCCCTCAGCAGGCGCAGGGTATGGTAGGAGGGCGGGGGTGGGAACCCCCTTTGGACGACGATGCCGTCGCCGTCGCCGACGGCGCCGTGGCAGGGCACGCAGAAGGCGTTGAACCGTTCCCGGCCCCGGTCGAGCAGGGCAGTATTCACGGGGGGCGGGATCGAGGCCGCCCCGTCCCTGAAGAGCGCCGACCTGTCGACCGCCCCGTCCGGCAAGGGCTGGGCCTCGGTGCCGTCCGGCAAAAAGGCGCTCTTCTCGTAGGCCTCGTATTTCGGCTGGTCGTACATGTCGGTGAAACAGCCGGCCAGAAGGAGGAGCGGCAGCGGCAGAAGGACCCACCCCCGCCTCATGTGGAGGTCTCCCGGACGGCGATGGGGCGGAGAGCCTCGAGGAAGGCGCGCGTCCCTTCGGGCTCGAACTTCGGGTCGCCGCCGTCCACGACGAGGAAGAAGCGGTCCTGGCTCGCGCGCTCGATGCCGGAGACGGCGAAAAGGGGGTCGTGCAGCCGGGGCAGGCCCGTGCGCCACAGGAGCGCGACGAAGCCGCCGACGGCGGCGCCCAGGACCGCGAACTCGAAGGTGACGAGCATGAACGCCTGCCACGCGACGAGCGGCCGCCCGCCGGTGTTGAGCGGGTAGTCGATCGCGTTCATCCACACCTGGAGGAAGAATCCCGCGGCCGCACCAATGGCGCCGCAGGCGAACATGACGACCCGAAGCCGGCTGGGACGGATCCCAAGGGCCTCGGCGAGGCCGGAGACGGCGAAGGGGGCGAGCGCGTCGAGGCGGCTGTAGCCGGCGCCCCGCGCCCGCTTGATGGCGTCCAGCAGGTCGTCGGCGGCGGCGAACTCGGCGAGCAGCGTCATCGGCCTGCCCCCTCCTCACGGACCAGTTCGCGCATCTCGTGCATCGAGACCACCGGCACGAAACGGGCGAGGAGGAGGAACAGGGTGAAGAAGAATCCCAGCGTGCCCAACAGCAATGCCACGTCCCAGAAGGTCGGGGCGTAGGTCTGCCAGTTGGCGGGCAAAAAGCCGTGCGAGAGGGTGTTGATGACGATGAGGAGCCGTTCCAGCCACATGCCGAGGTTGACCAGGATCGAGACGACGAAGATGAGGGCGATGCTGTAGCGGGCGGGCCTGAACCAGAACACCTGCGAGGCCAGCACGTTGCAGAACAGCATGATCCAGTAGAGGGGCCAGTAGTCGCCGACGAACTCGTACACGACGAGGCCGCGCTCGTAGATGTCACCCGAGTACCACGCGGCGAACCACTCGATCAGGTAGGACCAGCCCATGACCGTGGCCCCCAAGACCATGATCTTCGCCATCGCCTCGAAGTGGCGGGGCGTGATGAGGTCGTGGAGCCCCAGCGCGTGGCGGATCGGCACGGCCAGCGTCACCACCATCGCGAAGCCGGAGAACATGGCGCCGACGACGAAGTAGGGCGGGAACACGGTCTCGGCCCAGCCCGGCATCAGGCTGGCGGCGAAGTCGAGGCCGACGACGCTGTGCACCGAGACGACGAGCGGCACGCCCATCGCCGCCATCGCCCAGTAGTAGCGCTCGTAGCGCGCCCAGTGGTGCGCGGAGCCGCGCCAGCCGAGGGCCAGCGAGCCGTAGGCGAGTTGCGCGATCCGCCCCTTCGCCCGGTCGCGGAGCGTGGCGAAGTCGGGGATGGCCCCCGTGTACCAGAAGAGGAGCGAGAAGATCAGGTAGGAGAGGATGGCCCAGAGATCCCAGACGAGCGGGCTCTTGAACTGCGGCCACGCCTCCATGACGTCGGGGTAGGGGATGAGCCAGTAGAACAGGTACGGCCGGCCCAGGTGGATGATCGGGAACACGCCCGCGATGGCGGCGGCGAACAGGGTCATCGCCTCCGCGAAGCGGTTGATCGACGAGCGCCACTTCTGCCGCGTGAGGAGGAGGAGCGACGAGATGAGCGTGCCGGCGTTGCCGATGCCGATCCACCAGACGTAGTTGGCGATGGCAAAGCCCCAGACCACCTCGGTGTTGACGCCCCAGATCCCGACGCCGGCGTAGAACAGCCACGCGATCGAGACCAGCATGAGGAGGGTGAGGGCACCCCCGAACGCGAGGAGCAGCCACCAAAGGCGGCCTGGCCGGCGTTCCAGGACGGCGTCCGACACCTCCTTCGTCACCGAGGCGTAGCCGTCCCGCCGGTCGACGAAGGGCGGCAGGTGCCCCTCGGTCCCGGAATCCCCTGGGCTCCCCGACGACGAGGCGTCGCTCGATGCCGCGGCGGCGCTCATCCCTCGCCCTCATCGGACAGGGGGTTGCGGATGCGGGCCAGATAGGTGGTGCGCGGACGGGTGCCGAGTTCGCCTAGGAGGGCGTAGTCGTGCGGCTCCTTCTTCAGTGCCACCACCTCCGCCCCCGCCTCGTTGAGGTCGCCGAAGACGATGGCCGTCGTCGGGCAGGCCTGCTGGCAGGCGGTCTGGATGTCGCCGTCCTCAAGCTGGCGCCCGGCGACCTCGGCCGCGATCCGGGTTCTTTGGATGCGCTGGACGCAGTAGGTGCACTTCTCCATGACGCCGCGCGAGCGCACCGTCACTTCCGGGTTGCGCGCCGCCTTGAAGGGCTCCGTGCCCTGGTTCGCGTAGGCGTCATCGTCCGCGTAGCCGAAGAAGTTGAAGCGGCGCACCTTGTAGGGGCAGCCCGACTGGCAGAAGCGGGTGCCGACGCAGCGGTTGTAGACTTGGGCATTCAAGCCTTCGCTGTCGTGGACGGGGGCGCCGACGGGGCAGACCGGCTCGCAGGGCGCCTTCTCGCACTGCATGCAGGGGACGGGCTGGAAGAGGGTCAGGGGCTCGGCCGGGTCGCCCTTGTAGTAGCGGTCGACGCGCAGCCAGTGCATCTCGCGCCCGCGCGCCACCTCGTCGGGGCCGACGACGGGGACGTTGTTCTCCGCCTGACAGGCGACGACGCAGGCGTTGCAGCCGATGCAGACCGTCTGGTCGATCGACATGCCCCAGGCGTGGCCCGGATAGGGCCATTTCGGGTAGAGCGTCGTCGTGTCGGGCGGCGCGTCGTCGGCGCCCAGGACGAAGTTCGGGTCGTCCACGAAGGTTGCGAGCGTCGCCTCCTTGACGATCTCGCGCCCGGCCATCGCGTGGTGGTCCTGAGTGCGGATCAAGGGCGGGTCCGCCGTCTCGCCGGTGGGCGCGAGCGATGCCCCGCCGGCCGCCCAAAGGGCTTGGCTCGTCCGCAGATCGTAGGCGTTGACCCCGACCCCGTCGCCGATGGCGCCGAGGCGGCTGCGGCCGTAGCCCAGCGTGAGGCCGACGGTTTCCTCGGCCTGCCCCGGCTGGACGATGACGGGGGCCTCGACCGTCCGCCCTTCGAGCGCGAGCGCCGCGAGGTCGCCGTCGCCGAGGCCGAGCTTCGAGGCCGTGGCGGGACCGATCAGGACGGCGTTGCCCCAGACCTGCTTGGTGAGCGGCCGCGGCAGTTCCTGGAGCCAAGCGTTGTTGGCGTAGCGGCCGTCGTAGACGGCGGGATCGGGGGGGAAGTGCAGCTCCAGCCCTTCTTCCGACCCGAAGCGCGGGGGCGGCAGGTCCGAGGTCCGCGCCGTGACGGCGAGCGGTTGCAGCGCCGTATTCGGTACGGTGCCCCGCTGCAACGCGGCCCGCCACCAAGCATCGAAGTCGTCCCCGGCACGGGCTTCGCGCCAGTACGCCTCGACCAGTCCCCGCGCACTCGCGCCGGGGTTGCTACCCAGTACGGCCAGCAGCTCGTGCGCCGTCCGCCCGCCCCAGAGGGGCCGGATCATCGGCTGGACGATGCCCACGGTGCCGTCCTCGCCGCGCAGGTCGGACCAAGCCTCCAGGGGGTGCGCCGCCGGGACGTGCCAGTGGCAGTGGGCCGAGGTCTCGTCGTCGTAGAGGGCGAGGCGGACGCGGAAAGGCACCCGCTCCATCGCCGCCTCGAAGGCGAGGTCGACGGGCGCGTCGTAGACCGGGTTCGCTTCCACGATGAAGAGCGCCTCGACGCGGCCCGCCCGCATGTCGCGGGCGAGATCGGTGATCGAGGCCAGATGCGGCACGGGCTCGGCCTCGACCGGGGGCAGGAACTCCACCGTGCGGCCGACGGCGCCCAGCTTCGCGTTGATCAGGCAGGCGATGGCGTGGACGGCGGGTGGCTGGCCCCTGCCGGCGACGACGAGGCCAGCCGGTCCGGCGCCTTCGAGGTCGCGGGCGACGGCATCGAGGAAGCGGCCCTCGTCGTCCTTGAGGTCCGGCCCCGGCGCGCCCAGCCCGAAGCGCCGCCCGAGCGCGCGCGCGAAGGCTTCGATCCTGCTCGACCGCAGCGCGAGGCGCTCGTCGGCCATGACGCCCGTGAGCGTGAGGAGCGGCTCGACCGCGTGGAGGCGGCTCATCGTCTCCGGCCCCGCCCGCCTCACGCGCCGCGTCGCCGCGAAGTCGGCGGCAAAGCGCGGCATGGCGGGCTCCGGTCCGAGGAAGTCGGCGTCCAGAGCGAGGATGACCCTTGCTTGGTCGAAACGGGGCCGGGGCTCGGCCGTCTGCCCGAACGCGAGCCTCGCCCCCTCGCGGGGGTTGTCGGGCGGGATCGGCTGCCAGCGGTGCCAGCGGAGCTTGGGGAAGATGTCGCGCAGGCCCGCCACCTGGGCCGCGAAGGTCGGCGAGGTCACGGCGCCGGTGAGCAGCCTGAGCCCTTCGCCCTCCCTGGCCCCGAGCTTCGCCAGGACCGGGACCGCCTCGCCCAGGAATGTGTCCCACGAAGACGCGGTGCCGCGCCGGGTCAGGGTCTGGGAACGGTCGGGGTCGTAGAGGCCGAGGAGGTCCGCCTGCATGAAGGCGTCGCTGGCACCCCGCGTGAGCGGGTGGTCCGGGTTGCCCTCGACCTTGACCGGGCGCCCTTCCCGGCTCTCGACGACGGCGCCGCGGCCGATCCCGCCGAGCGGCAGGGAGGTGGCGAAGAAGAGCGGGTTCCCGGCGACCAGCCCCTCCGGCATGTTGACGTAGGGCAGCACCTCCTCCTCGGGCTGGCCGCAGGAGGTCAGCGCCGCCATGCCGAGCATCGCCCCCACGAGCCCCATCGCCCGGCGCCGGTCGGTCCTGAGGAGGGGGGCGAGGCGCGGGAACTCGCTTTCCAGCCACGCCCGCGCCTCCTCGCTGCCGGCGAGCTCGTCGAGGCTCTTCCAGGGGCGTCCGTCCCGCGCCAGGACCCGAAGGCCTTCCAGATCGAACCCCGCCCTCATCGGTGGCACACCGAGCAGTCGGTGAGGCGGCCCTTCTGGACGCCGTAGAGCCCGACGAGGCGGCGCCCGAGGGACAACTGGTCGTCGGGCGGCACGTAGTCGGGGTCGAAGACCGCCTCGCGCGGGCGCAGGTACTTCTCGGGTTCGCGGTGGCATTCGAGGCACCAGCCCATGTAGAGCGTGTTCGCCTTCATCATGAGCGGCATCTCGTCGATCTGCCCGTGGCAGGTGGTGCAGCCCACCCCCTTGGCGACGTGGATCGAATGGTTGAAGTAGACGAAGTCGGGCAGGTCGTGGACCCGGTGCCAGCGGAGCGGCTCGCCCCGGGCGAGGCTTTGGCGCACCGGCGCCAGCATCGGCGCCCCCGTCCAGAGCTGCGAATGGCAGCTCATGCAGGTATGGGTCGGCGGGTAGCCGGCAAAGGCGCTCTCCTCGACCCCGGTGTGGCAGTAGCGGCAGTCGATCCCGAGCCCGCCGACGTGGTGCTCGTGGCTGAACGGCACGGCCTGCTCGACGTAAGAACCGACATCGGTCGCCCAGGTCGAGCGCCAGTACAGCATGACGAGCGATAGGACCGCGAGCGGCACGAGCACGATGCCGACGAGGAAGAGCCGGGCAAGGGTGTTGGCGCGCGGGCGGAAGATCTGCAAGCGGGACGAACCCCTTGAGGGCGTTGGACGCGATCGTTTCCTCGGCAGCTAGCCTTGCCGCAAACGCCCCGACTTGCAAGAGGTGCCAACTGTCGCGGGTGCAATCTTAATGTACGGCTTAAAGTCCTTCCGCCGTTGGGCTTCGCGCAGCGGGTGCGAAGCGTGTCTCAGTACCCGAACGCCCCGAGCAGCCCGTAGGTGAGCGCCGGGAAGGCGAGCAGGAGGGCGACGCGGACGGCGTCGGAGAGGAGGAAGGGAAGGACGCCCTTGAACGTCTCGCGCATGGGCACGTCCTTTGCCATCTTGTTGATGACGAAGACGTTGAGCCCGACGGGCGGCGTGATGAGTCCGACCTCGACGACAACGAGGACGATGATGCCGAACCAGATCGCCGCGTGGTCCGGGGCAAGGCCGAAGTCGAGCGCCATGAAGCCGTTGAAGACTTCGGCGCCGATAATGATCAGGAAGATCATGCCGGTGGCGGTCGTGGTCTCGCGCAGGCTCTGGACGAAGGCGGGGAGACCGACGCGGTTGAAGACGGCGATGATCCCGGTACCGACGACGCCGAACGCCGCCGCCTCCGTGGGCGTGAAGACGCCGAGGTAGATGCCGCCCAGGACGACGAGGAAGAGGCCGCAGGCGGGGAGGAGGCCGATCAGCGCGCGGCGGCGCTCGTCCCCCGTTACTGGGGCCGGCGGGGCCGGCCTCGGGCCGGACGCGGACGTAGAGAGCGATGGTGATCGCGTAGCCGAGGGCCGCGAGCAGGCCGGGGAGGAAGGCGGCGAGGAACAAGGCGGCAAGGTTCTGCTCGGCCAGGATCGCGTAGACGATGAGCGCGATCGAGGGCGGGATGAGGATGCCGAGCGTGCCGCCCGCCACGAGCGCGCCCGTGCTGAGCGCCCCTTCGTAGCCGTAGCGGCGCATCCCGGGCAGCGCCACCTGGCTCATCGCCGCCGCCGTGGCGAGCGAACTGCCGCAGATGGCGCCGAAGAGCGCGCAGCCGGCGATGGCCGCGATGGCGAGCCCGCCCCGCCAGTGGCCGACGAGGGCGTTGGCGCCCCGGAACAGGGCACCGCTGATCCCGGCGTGCGCCGCGAGGTAGCCCATGAGGAGGAAGAGCGGGATGACCGAGAAGCTCTCCGAGACCAGTTGAAAATTGGGGCCGGTCTTGAGGGTGGCGAGGAAGGTGGTCAGGCCTGCGAGGTGGACGTAGCCGGCCCCGCCGGCGACGATCATTGCCACCCCGATCGGCACCCGGACAAACATGAGGAAAAGCATGAGGGCGGTGTAGAGGACGCCGACCGCGAGGCCGCTCACGAAGGGTCGTCCCCGTCCCACCCGGGTTTTTCAAGGCCGCGCCGGAAGGTGACGACGCTGACGACGGCGAGGAGCGCGAAGCACGGCACGGTGACGAGGAAGCCCCACCACGTCGGCGGGCGCAGCACCATGCTCTCGTCGCCGTAGGCGCGAAGGTCGAGCGCCCCCGCCGACAGGCGCCACGCGAGGAGAAGGGCCACGGCGCCGAGCAGCGGGGAGCCGAGCGCGTCGAACCCGGCCCGGACGGGGCCGGGCGCCCGTTCGGTGAACACGTCGACGATGGCGTTGCCCTTCTCGTACTGGCAGTAGGGCAGGAACAGGCTCACGGCGACGGCAATGAAGAGGCTCACGATCTCGATGTCGCCCCGGATCGGCGCGTCGAACAGGTAACGCCCGGTGACGCTGACGGACGGTGAGCAGGGCCAAAAGGACGAGGACGAGCCTGCCCAGAACGGCGAGCGCGCGGCACAAGGCGGCGAGGGGGCCGGAAGGGTGACGCCCCGGTTCGCCCTCGAAGGCCCGCTCGCTCACGGAGGGCGCGTCAGGCGGCGTAACGGTCGATGAGCCCGTTCGCGTCGTCGAACAGGGCCTGCCCGTCCGCCTGCTCCTCGATCCAGGCCCGCTGCACCCCGGCCGAGAGGTCCTTCAGCTTGTCGACCTCGGGGGCCGCCATTTCGATGATCGTGTTGCCGCGTTCGATCGCCTTCGCCCGCGGGGCCGCCTCGGCGGCGCTCCACGTCTCGCCGGTCGCCTCGGCGCGGTCGTCGAGCATCGCCCGCGGGCGCATCCGGGCAGGCGTCCTGGAGCAGGGTACGACCGACATGCTGCAGCACCTCGGCCTCGCCGGGCGGATGGAGCGGGAGAGGCAGGTCCACGAAGGGTTCGAGATCGCGTTTGGCGGCCGGCGGCACCGGATCGACCTCCGGGGCCTCACCGGCAGGTCGGTCACGGTCTACGGCCAGACCGAGATCACCCACGACATCTACTTGGCCTACGTCGGGCTGCCCTTGGATTGGCCCTTCAAGGCAGGCACCCCCCAAGCTCGTCCTCGACATGCGCCTCGATGATCGCGTCGAACGAGGCGTCGGCCTTGAAGCCGAGGCGCCCCGCGCGTGCCGCGTCGAAGCGTTCGGGCCAGCCGGCGACGATGGCGGCGATGACGGGGTCCGGCTCCCTTCGGATCAGCCGGACGGCCCCCTCCCCCGCGACCCGGCGCAGCGCCGCGATCTGCTCGGCCACGGTGGCGGAGAGCCCCGGCATGGTGAGGTTGGGGCGGCCTTCCAGGAGCCTGAGGTCGAGCGTGGCGGCGTGGACGAGGAAGCCGACGGCGGCGCGCGGGCTCGCGTGCCAGTGGCGCACCCCCTCGTCCACCGGCAGGACGGCCTCCCGGCCGGCGAGGGGCTCGCGCAGGATGTTCGAGAAGAAGCCGGACGCCGCCCGGTTCGGAGTGCCGGGGCGGATGCAGACCGTGGGCAGGCGCAGGCCGATCCCGTCGAGGAAGCCGCGCCGCGCGTAGTCGGCGAGCAGCAGTTCCCCGATCGCCTTCTGCGTGCCGTAGCTCGTGCGCGGGGTCGAGAAGAAGGTGTCGCCGATGCGCTTCGGGAAGGGCGTGCCGAAGACGGCGATCGAGGAGGCGTAGACGAGGCGGGGGCGGTAGGGCGCCCGTTCGCCCTCGCGGCGGACCGCCTCCAAGAGGCGGCGGGTGCCGTCCAGGTTGATGCGGTAGCCCTTCTCGAAGTCGGCCTCGGCCTCGCCGGAGACGACGGCCGCGAGGTGAAAGATGAGATCGGGGCGCCGCGCCACGAGCCGCTCCGCCTCCCCCGGCGCCGCGATGTCGGCGACCAGGGCTTCGGCCGCGCCCGCGACCCCCTCCGGCCGCACCACGTCGACGAGGTCGAGCCGTTCGACCGCCCCCTCCTGGGCAAGGTGCAGGGCAAGCTTGCGGCCGAGCATCCCGGCGGCGCCGACGATCATGACGTGCATGGGTGACGTGCTCCTCCCGTTCTTCGGGCAATCTTGTCGAAAGCCATCGCCGCTGTCGCGGGAGAATACGCTTCGCGTCCGTCGCGCGAGGCCCCCCCTCAACCGAGGAGCAGCAGCAGCAGGGTGATCGTGCCGAGCGAGAACAGGGTCGAGAGGAGGATCGCCGCCGCGATCTCGCCCTCGGCCGTGCGGTAGCGGCCGGCGAGAAGGTAGACGTTGATGCCGGTGGGCAGGCCGGCGATGAGGGTCGCGGCCTTGGTCCAGAGCGCGTCGAGCCCGGCGAGGTGGGCCAGGGTGAAGACCAGGAGCGGCTGGAGGAGGAGCTTGAGGGCGGCGAGCAACGCCGCCCGCGGCAGGACGCCCCGAAGGCCGAAGGCGCGCAGGGAGGCGCCCATCGAGAACAGGGCGCAGGGCAGGGCCGCCTCGGCGACGAGGTCGACGACGCCGGCGAGCGGCGTGGGCAATGCCGCGCCCGACAGGTTGAGGGCGAGTCCGGTCACGAGGCCGACGACGATCGGGTTCATCGCCATGCCGCGCACGACCTTGAGGAGGATCCCGCCGAGCCGCACGTCCTCGCCCCGCCCGGCTTCGACGAGGGGGATGACGACGGAGAAGAAGGTCATGCCGTGGCAGGCGAGGAGGGTGAAGAGGGGCAGCGCGACCCGGTCGCCGTAGGCGGCAAGGGCGAGGGGGATGCCGAGGATGGCGATGTTCGAGAAGCTGGCGCCGAACGCGAGCAGCGCCCGCCGATCGAGGGCGCCGACCCCGAGGCGGGGGAGAAGGAAGAAGCCGATCGTTCCGTTGAGGAAGGCGCCCGCGAAGTAGCACAGGAGGAAGGTGCCCGTGCCCGCCGCGGAAAGATGGCTCGTCGAGAGCTTCTGGAACAGCAGGAGCGGCAGGGCGAAGTTGAAGACGAAGGCCGCGAGCCCCTGCCCCGCCGCCGTGCCGAAGCCGCGGGTGAAGGTGGCGCCAAAGCCGAGCGCCACGACCCCGAAGATCGGCAGGATGATGGTGATCAGGACGTTCATGGCCGCGAGGTGGGCCGCAAGATCCGGCCGCGAGTCAAGGCGGATCGGCGGCTTCGTTCCCGGAGGCCGGCTAGTCGATCGTCCGATCGGGATCGAAGAAGAGGTTCGGATCCTCGTCGGTGCCGGTGTCATAGGGGCCGCGGCCGGCGAAGCCGCCTGCGACCGTGGTAGGGCCGTCGAGCCTGAAGGCGCCCGCCACCTCCTCGCCGGCATGGCCGAAGAAACTGCCCTCGGCCGCGCCGGCGTGGCCCCGGTCCGAGGTCACGGCACCCTTGAAGCCCGTGCCATCGATGCGGAGATCCCGGCCCTCGACTCTGCCCCAGGCCGACTTGTCGCCGGCGTCGTAGAGGTCGAGGGCGGCATCCAGCGTGCCGGCGGCGAAGTCGGCGGTGCCGCGCAGGTTGCCGATGAGATCGTTGCGCCCGTCCCCGTCGCGCTCGATCGCCGCCATTGACCCATAGTATTCGGCCGTGCCCGTGGCCGGCATGTCGGCCAAGGTGGTGGGCACGCCGCCGTAGAAGGCGTTCGGGTCGAGGATCGAGCGGCCGTCGTCGGCGAGACGCGTCCAGACGCCGTAGGTCGTGTAGCTGAGGCTGGCGGGCTCGATGTAGCCCGCTTCCTTGCCGTTCCCGTCCCGCACGGTGATGCCGACGGGGTTGGCGGCGAGGGTGACGACGCTTCTTGTGCGGTCGTCGTAAGCGTAAAGCCCGCTCTGGATCTGTGGCCCGCCAGGGCGGCGGGCGCTTTGCCCGGCCGGAGCGTCAGGGTCTCGCCGTCGAGGGTGAGGCGCAGCGTCCCCTTCACGTCGTAGGCGATTTCGGCGGCGTCGGCGGGCTCGGTAGCGTAGGCAATGCCCCGGCCGATCCCGATCGCGTTCTTGAGATAGGGCGTGTCGTCGCTGTTGGGGCTGAGGTAGGGGATCTGGCCGGCGATGGCGATCACGTCGCTGCTCGGGCGCAGTCGGTAGGTTCCGAAGCCGCCGACGAGGGTGGACGGTCCCTCGAGGCGGAAGATCCCTGCCATCTCGTCGGCGTCGGGGCCGAAGAAGCGGCCCTCGGCCGTGCCGGCGTGGCCTAGCTTCGAGGTCATGGCGCCCTTGAAGCCCGTCCCGTCGAAGGCGAGGTTCTTGGCCAGGGTCTGGCCCCAGATCGTGCCGTCCGCCGCGTTCGCAGGCGCCGTCGCGAGCCGCATGGTACCGGTTTCGAAGTCGGCTTCGCCGAAGGATTCGCCGACGAGGAGCGCCTCCTTCCCCGCCCCGTACTCGACCGCAACGGTGGTGCCGCTGAAATAGGCCCCGCCCGTCGTCGGCACCTTGTCCGACGCGGCCGGCAGTCCGCCGTAGAAGCCGCCGGCGGCGCCCCCGTCCGCCGTCCCGGCCCAGGCGCCGAACGTGATTCGGTCGAAGGGGGAGAAGAGGGCGAGGCCGCTCCTGTCCGGGCCCTGGAGTTGATCCGGGCCGAACGGGTAGGCGGCGAGCGCGACGTGGTCCGTGCCGGCGTAGGTGGCGAGCCCGCCGCCGTTGAAGTAGCCTTCGTCGCCGCGGAACGGAAAAACGTTGGGCACGCCCCGCGGCGCGAGGCGCGCCGTCCCGCCCGTCGTCCGTCACGACGAGGGCTCCTCCGGCCCCGTAGGCGACGGCCGTGCCCGAAGGCGTCGCGGCGTAGGCGACCTCGCCGCCGGCTGCGATCACCCTGCCCAGGTCGGTCACGGCGTCCCCGGTTCCGGTGATGTCCCGGTCCTGGTCCTTTCCCAGCACGGCGCGGACGCCTTCCAGTCCCGTCGAGGGGGTCTCGCCGGTGCCGTCCGCGGACGCCCCCGAGCCTTCGCCCCCGCCCCCGCCGCAGCCGGCGAGCAGCAGGAGCCCCAGCACGGTCGTGGCGGCATGGCGCTTTCCCTCCTTTGGCGCCTTCGCGTTTCGTGACGACCGTTGCGTGCGCCCCGGACAAGCTGACCGATATACCCGCAACTGTCGAGGAGGATGCGGCCCGCCGCCCGACCGGGCGCCTTCGTCTTCCCTTCGGCAACGACCGCGAAACGAACCCGGCCCCCGGTCGAAGCCCGCGACGACGATTGCGGCGGCGGGTGGGTCAGGTCGCGGGCTCGGCAGGGCGAACGGCCTGCCGCACCGCCTGGATCAGCGTGCGGGTCGGCGCGGCGAGCCCCGGCCTCGCCTTGACGAAGGCCTTGAGACGGTCGTACCCGAGACGCGGCAGGCCCAGGGGGTTGAGGGTGAGGGTGAGGTCGACGAGCGGCACGCGGTCGACGTTGAAGCGCCGCTTGTGGGCGTAGTCGCCGATGGTGAAGTCGAAGGTGCGGTACCCCTCGCCGTGGAGGTGGGCCATCGTCTTCTCGATGAGCAGGCGGCCGGGCGACGCGGCGCGCCACGCCCCGCCCGCATCGCCGATCCGCAGCATGGCGTAGCTTCTGCCGTCGGCGATGCCGAACATGGCGGCGATCGTCCCGCCCCCTGCGCAGAGGACCGTGAGCATCGTCGAGCCGTCGTCGAGGCCGGCTTCGACGAGGGACCGGTAGAACGCGTCGTAGGCCGGGCGGTCGAGGAGGTAGGGCAACCCGGCCTCGGCGATCCGGCGCCGCTGCATCTCGGCGAGGTCGCGGTAGACCGACCGCGCTTCGGTCGGGTCCGTGACGCGGTGGAAGGCGGCGTCCGGGGCGTGCGCCGCGAAGACCCGCCAAGCGCGCTCGAGCTCCTTGCGCACGTGCCGGGTCAGTCCCTGCCGTCGCCAAGCGGCGAAGTCGTCGCCGATCGTGAGCACGTTGCCGAAGACGTTGGCCGGCGTGGTATTGCCCAGGAGGGCGAGCGGGTTCGGGCGCCCGCCGAGGTCGAGGGGCATCTTGACGAGGTGGGCGACGGCGGCGCCGGGCGCCGCCCGCCGCAGCGCGCCCCGCACGGCCCGCCACAAGACCGCGGCCTCGGCGGCCGTCGACGGGGCGGATGGCCCGAGGAGCGGGGCGTTGTAGTCGGTGACGCCGGCATCGGCGAATTCAACGACGGGCCAGGGGCGCCCCGAACGACGGACGAGGGGCAGGACGAGCGCCGTGCCGCCGCCCTCGCGCTCCGCCCTGACGACGAGGGGCGTGGCGCCGCCCTGGGAGCCGAGCGCCGCGTACCACGCGCCGAGCCAGCGGTCGTTCTGGAAGACGGTCGGGGCACGAAGGCCGAGGCCGGCGAGTCCCTCCGCCGGCCACGCCGTGGCGACCGACACCCTGTAGGCGGCGGGGCTCACGCCGCCTTCTCCCCGCTCGCGGGAACGAGGGCGCCGCGGTCGAGGCGGAACTCGATCAGGCGGCGCTTCGCCCGCAGACCATCGAGCCAGCCGCTGCGCCGCGCGCCCGCTTGCAAGGCCGCCTTGGCGAGGAAGGCCGGCCCCGACGTCGCCCGGCTTCGGGGGGCAACATGCATGTGACGGCGCAGGATGCCATTCGCCACGTTGAGCATGTGGCGGCGGCGGATGTCGTCGGTCCAGTACTCCATCGTCATCGAGACGTTGAGGCAATCGAGGTTCTCGATCCGGTGCGGCGCGTTGAGCGGCCAGTGCGCCATCTCGCCGGGGACCAGCTCGTGGACGAAGGCGCCCTCGTCGAAGCCCGGTTCGTAGGCCATGTCGACCTCGATGCCGTAGAGGGCGATGTCCTCCAGCTGCTCCGGGGCGAGAAAAGGCGGCTCGACCGGGTAGACGTAGAGCCGCTTGCGGCCGTGGACCTGCCAAAGGGCCTGTCCCGGCAGGTCGGCGTGGTAGTAGACCTGGGCGTTCGGCGACGAGATCAGGATGCCGATCGACGGCTCGAAGGCGCCGAGCCCCGGCAGGTACCCGTCCAATTCGGCGAAGATGCCTTCCAAGACCGCCCTGTAGCGCGGGTCGACCAGCATTACCCGGCGCAGGTTGAGCCACATCCGCCCGCCGGCGATGGCGTCGATCGTCTCCCTGCCGTTGATGTCGCCAAGCTCGCCTTCGCGCCAGAAGCGCCGCCCCCCTTGCGCGCCCATGTGGATCAGGCTGTAGTGCTCTTTAGGGTAGGCGTCGATCAGCGCCGCCAGCCCGTCGAGCGAGAACAGGGGCTGCTCGTGCAGGCGGTGGCGCAGCACGCAGGGCCGGCTGCCCCAGGCGGTCCTTTCCTCGGCCGTCCAGCTTTCGAACACGGGCTGCATCGTCGTCGTCCCTTCCCCTGGCACACTTCGCATTTCGGTAGTGCTCGCACGTTGCATGGTTGGAGGCTGGAGCCTCCGCCGTGAGCCGTCGTGGACGGAACAGGCTTCATCTCGTCGTCGTCATGCACATTCAGATCAAGATCCCATCCCGACCCTCTAGCCGTCCTTTCGGGCTAAGCCGCGATCGGTTTCCCGGCCCGGCCGCGGCTTTGCGCCGGAGCGCGCCAGCCGGAGCGGCGCGTTCCGTTCCGGCAGCCGGGAAGGCTCCGTGATCAGCGCGAGGTAGCGGTCGACGCTTTCCTCGACCGAGAACTGACGCACGTAGGCATCGGTGCCCGGCGGCGGTCCGGCGGCGTCGAGGGCCGCGTCGAGGGCCACCGCCATGCCGCCGGCGTCGCCCATCGGCACGAGCCGGCCGAACCGTCCGCCTTGCAGGATCTCGCGTGGGCCGACCGGGCAGTCGGTGCTGACGACGGGAAGGCCTGCGGCGAGCGCCTCGACGAGGACGTTGCCGAAGCCCTCGAAGCGCGACGACAGGGCGAACACGGCGGCACGCGCCAGGGAGGCGAAGACGTTGCGCTTCACCCCCGGCAACATGACCCGATCGGCGATCCCGGCCTCGGCGGCGACCGCCTCGATGCGTCCCCGCTCGCGCCCCTCACCAAGGATCATGAGCCGTACCGGGCGGCGCCGGTTCAGGTGGGCGACCGCGCGGACGAGGGTCGGAAAGTCCTTTTCGGGTGCCAGCCGTCCGATGCCCATGACGACGGGTGGGCCGCCATCGCCGAGCCAGGGATGATCGGCCGGTGCGGCGAGGAGGTCTGGAAGGTTGGCCGGAAGGACGGGGTTACGGACGAGCGCGATCCGCCTTCCGGGCAGAAGGGAGGCAAGCTGGCTGCGGACCCCTTCCGAAACGGCGACGACGTGGTCGGCCCCACGGTAGGCAAGCGGCACGAGCAAGGGCAGAATCCTGTAGCGCCAGCCGCCCTCGAAGTCGATCTGGGAGCGCAGCGGCGCGTGCTCGATCAGCACCGTGTGAAGGTCGGTCCGGGCGAGCTTGGCGGCGGCGAGGAGGGCGATGTTGAGGTGGGGCTGGCCCGAGACGACGGCGCGGGGGCCTGCCTCACGCAGGTAGCGCACGAGCTTCGGGAAGACCCTGAGCGTCGAGGTGTCCGCTTCACCCAGGGGCCTGAGCCGCGCACTGCCGAGCCGGACGAGTTCACCGCCGCAGCCGAACGGGACGATGTCGACGGCAAGCCGGCGTTCGGCGAGCCCGCGGGCGATGCGGAGCATCGACAATTCGGCCCCGCCCGTATGCAGGTGGGGAAGGAGGACGGCGACGTCGGTCCGCCGGTCGGCGGCCGGTGCTTCGTGGTCGCCCCGGTCGTGGCGCGCCGTCGGAGGGGTCACGAGAGGCGTCCCCTCAGGTCGAGGGCGTCGCTGGCTTCGGGTGCCAGGACCCGGCGCCGGTTCGGCGGCGGGGACCGATGCCGCTCCCGCCACGTTGCGGGCGTGTCGCCTTCGACGACGGCGATCCCGAAATCGTCGGCATAGTCCCAGACCGTCCAGCCGATACCTTCGCCCTCCAGCGCCGTCCGCACATCGCGGATCCAGTGCCAGCGGTCCTCCGACGGGGCGAAGGGCCGGTAGACGCCGAACTCGCTGCAAAGGAGAGGGAGGCCCGTCCGTCGACCCCAGGCGGCGGCGACGGCGATCTCGGCGGCGATGCGGTCGGCGCCCCAGTCGGACCAGGCATAGTCGGCGAGCGTTCGGCGCGCCGCCGCTTGGTCGGGGCCTGTGACGATCGTCGGCGGCGCCTCGTCGAACCGCGCTGGCGGGTAGGGGACCCTGCGCAGGAGGGGGATCCCCGTGCCGGCGAACCCCCAGTTGGCGCCTTGGTGCGTGACGACGTAGGGTTGATAGTAGTGGAAGACGCCGATGAGCCCGTCGCGCCCGTCGCCGAGCCCTTCGAGCGTCAGTTCGCTTAAGCCCTCGATGCCCCCCCCGTAGCGGCCGGTGACGAGTACGGCGCGGGGCGGCGCCGCTTCGCGCACGACGCGCAGGACCCGCGCCTGGAGGCGGGGCCAAGCGTCGGCCGGGCTCTCGTAGTATTGCGGCTCATTGAGCAGCTCGAAGGCGAGCCTTTCCGCCGGCACGTCGGCGTAGCGTTCGGCAAGGCTGCGCCACAGGCCGACCAGGGCGTCGCCCGCGGCCGGCGAGGCTTCGAGGCAGCGGTGGAAGTCGTGGTTGCCGTGGCAGTCGAGGATCGCGGCGAGCCCGGCTTCGCTTGCCATGGCGATTGCCCGATCAAGGTCGCCGATCCCCGGCACATCCAGGGGATCGTCGACGCGCCAGCCGAGGGTCGAGAAGTCGACGCAGACCCGCACGTGGTCGAAGCCGGCTTCCCAGATGGTGGCGAAGTCGGCGGGGCCGCAGGGCTGCCGCCGGTCGAGCTGCAGCCAAGCGCTCAGGTTGACGCCATGGCGCAGGGCCGGTATGGGCACGGCGGGGGACGGCGCGGCTTTCCCTTCGAGCGCCCCTGCCCCCGCGTTCAGAATCGGCGATAGGCACAAGGCGCCCGCCCCGGCGAGAAGGCGCCGCCGGTCCGTCATGACGCCACCTTCCTGCGGCGCATGGGGATCGTCGCCAAGACCGGAAGCCCGGTCGACCATTCGAGCTGCTCCGGGGTCAGGTAGCCGCTGCGCAGCAGGTCGCTGACGAAGGCGGTCATGAGTGCCGCCAGAACCGCGGCGACCAGCCCCACCATCAGGATGAGCGGCTGGGGGTTCTGCGCCTCGACCGGGGGCTGCGCCGGCTGGAGCACGCGGACGTTCGCGCTGTCGTTTTGCGCCAGCTTGTCGAGGAGACGGGCGTCATCGAGTTCGCGCGCGAGGTTCGTGTAGTTGGCGGCCGCCAGATCCCGCTCGCGGCCGAGTGCGTCGAGGGTCCGCTCTTTCGCGGCGAGCGCCGCGAGTTCGGCTGCAACCTTGTCCAGCTGGCCGGCGACCGTTTTCCGGCGGGCATCCTCGGCGCTGACCTGGGCCTCGACGGTGGCGAGCTGGGTGGCGAGGGCTTCATGAACCGGGTTGAGCCCCGTGCGCACCAGTTGGTTGGGGCGTGCGGCAAGCATCCGCAGCGTCTGCTCGACCTGATCGATGCTGCGCCGCACCTGCTGCACCGGGCGGCTCTGCTCGTTCCAGTCGCCCTTCAGGTCTTCGGCACGCAATTGCAGGTCGAGCAGGGTCTTTTGCGCCTCGGCCATAGCGGGGTTGGGCTGGTTCTCGGCCTCAAGGACGATCGTGGGCGCAAGGCTCCCGAGTTGGGCCTTCAGCTTCGCCTCGCGCTCGCGATCGGCGGCAAGCTCGCTCTCGGCGAGCTGGAGGTCGCGCGCCAAGCTGCTCCGCCGGTCGAGCAGCATCTGGCGCTGCGCGTCGAAGGCGACGATGTCGTTGGCGAGTCGGAACCGTTCGAGCGCCTCTCCGGTGGTATCGAGCTGCTTCTTGGCAGCACCGGTTTCGTCTTCGAGTGCGAGCGCGCGGATCTCGGCGAAGAGCGGGCGGCGCTTGGCCATGTACGCCTCGATCAGGGCGTTGAGCGCGTCCGCCGCGACGACGGGGTCCGGGTGGCGGAAGGTCAGCTCGATGATGTTGCTCTCGTCGCCGCCGACGGCGTCGAGGCTGCTGAGGAAGGCTTGCCTCGCGTAGGCCTCGGCGGGGAAATCCTTGCCTTCCGTCGCCGCCAGCTTCGGATAGAGGCGGGCGATCCCGAGCTTGGCGATGACGGCGTCCGCGATGGCGGGGGCCGCAAGGATCTGTGCCTCCGAACGGATGATCTGGCTGCGGTCGAAGGCTTGTGGTACGACCTCGGAGGTGCCTGTCTCGACCCGGTAGGTGTATTCGCGGCCATACTTCACGTAGAGAAGCGCGCTCGCGACGAATTTTGGCGTGATCAGGAACGACAGGCCGAGGGCAACCCCGAAGGTTGCGGCGAAAGCGGCAGCCAGCTTCCACTTGTCCTTGAAGAGCGCGACGAGCACGACCCGTGCCGAAGCGCCAGCGGACTTGCCGAACGGATGGGCTTGCCGGTTCAAGAATGGCTCCTCGCGCCTTTAACGCCGCAGCGGCCGAGCGATCGATCAGGCGCCTGTTCTCGTCGATCAACCCTGAACGATCCGCTCGCGTTTGGTGAGATTCCCACAACAGTCTTCACATTTCCTTAAAATGCGTCGGCTATCGTCAGGTGGAGCGGCATGGTTGGTCCCTTCGAACGGAACGGCGGAAGAAGCGGCCTCTAGCCGATCTTGAGGGCTACAGCCCTGTCATCCCACCGTCAACGTCCATCAAGTCGTTCTTTGCCTTCCGACATTTTCGGGTACGCTCTGGTCAAGCGCTTCAAGTCAGAATGTAAGTTTTTCCGACAGTGACGGTGAACTTGACAGTAAGATAGAGGAACAGATGGCCAGATTGCTAGCCCCTTTTCGTTCCTGAGTCGAGTGAGACAGCTTTTTGCGCTACCTGGATACTTCAGCAACCGGAAACTCCGCGTGGACAGCCCGTCGGTGAATGATAGTTTCGCGCAGCACGCCCCCGGCGGTGCCCGTTCGCGCCCGCATCCGTAAGGTATGGTTCGTTGGAAAAGGCTCCCCACCGTTTCCAGATGGTGATCCAGCAGCCTCGACCTCCCGTCGTTCCGACGGGGGAAGCCCTGGATCTGCTGGCGCATAGCTGCGGCGTCGCCCAGGAAGGGTCGCCGCACCGGCTGGTCGAATTCATCGCGGCGCGCGATGGCGAGGGCACCTCGACCGTGGCCTTGGCCTTCGCCGAAAGCTTGGTCCGCCTATCGGGCGGAACCGTGCTCCTCGTCGATGCTTCGTCCGGCGGCGGCATCGACGAGGTCGGCCTCATGGAGGCGATGATCGCCGGCCTCCCCGTCGAGCGGGCCGTCACCGAGCTTGGCGAGGGGGTTTTCGGCGCCCGCCTCAGCGGCATCGCCCATCTGAGCGGGGAACTGATGCGCCGGGTCGGTCACCGCGAACTCTGGCGCAACATCTGCGAGCGCTACGACAGGATCGTCGTCGACGCGCCCGCCCTGGAACGGTCGAACCGCGGCATCACCCTTGCCGAACACATGGATGCCGTCGTGATCGTCGTCGAGGCCGAAGCCACGCGGGGGCCGGTCCTCGGGCGGCTCATCGACCTGCTCCAACGCACCGGCGCCCCGGTCGTCGGCACCGTCCTCAACAAGCGCAAGTACTACATCCCCAAGTCCGTCTACCGCTGGCTTTGAGGAACGGGGCCGCGGAGATGCCAAACGTCCACGTCCACGTCGATCGGCCGACGCCGCACTGGCAGGCGACCATCGTCCGGCGGCTCGAGGGGATCCCCCACGTCCGGGTCGGGATCGCAACCCGCTCCGCCGCCCCGTTTCCGCGTTCATGGCGCTGGGCGACGCGGCGCTGCCAGGGCCTCGTGCCTGTGCCGCTGACGGGTGCGGCTTTGCCGAGGGACGAGGGCAAGGCGCTCGTCCTGGACCTTTCATCGCGAGGCGGCGTCCCGGATGCTTGGCGGCTCTGGGACCAGCATGACCGTCCGCTCGCCGCGCCGTTCCCCTTCTGCACCGCCGGACGGCGCGACGGGCTTGCCGAAGTGCGGCTGATCGACGGCGAGGGCCGTCTCGTCGACCGGGCCTGCCTCGATGCCGGCGAGCGCATCGACCTCCTCCTCGACCGGGCCTATGCTTGGGGGGGACGTCTCGTCGAACGGGGCATCTCCCCGCGGCTCGCCGGCGAGGGTGGGCGATGCGGCGCCATCGCCCTGCCGTCATCTTCCGCTCCCTTGGAGCCGCCCCAGCCCTGGCGGATCGTCGCGGGCGACCTTCTGCGGCAGGCGAAGCGGCGCCTCGCCGATTGGACGCTCGACGAGACCTGGGCCATCGGCGTCCTCGACCGGCCCATCGTCAGCCTGCTCGACGACGATGCCCTCGCTGATGCACGCTGGATCGCGGCGCCCAAGGGCGTCTACTACGCCGATCCCTTCGGGGTGCCGGGTCAAGGGACGATCCTCTGCGAACGTTTCGACCACGGCGACGGCAAGGGTAGGCTCGTCGCGCTCGACGCGGGCGTGCCGCCCTTCGAGCGTCCCCTCGACCTTGGCATCCCGGGCCACGCCTCCTTCCCTTTCCTCGTCGAGGCGGAGGGCAGACTCCTCTGCCTGCCGGAGTCGTCGGCGGACCGACGCCTCGCGCTGTGGCGGCGGACCGCCGACGGGTCCTGGCAGCCTGCCGCCACGGTCGCCGAAGGGATCGCCGCCATCGATCCTGTCTTGTTCTCCTGGCAAGGGCGCTGGTGGCTCGCCTACACGGACGGCGACCTTGGCGCCAGCGACAACCTCTGCCTTCTGCATGCCCCGTCGCCGCAAGGCCCCTGGCGACCCCACCCCGCCAACCCCGTCAAGGTTGATGTCCGCTCGAGCCGGGGCGCCGGAACGCCCTTCGTCGCGGGCCGCGCCCTCTACCGACCGGCCCAGGACTGCCTTGGCGGCTACGGCCAAGCGATCGTGATCAACCGCGTCCATCGCCTCGACCCCGAAACCTACCTGGAAGAGCCGGTGCGGCGGATCGCGCCCGACGGGTCCGGCCCCTATCGACACGGGGCGCATACCCTATCGGCCTGGGGCGAGCGCACCCTGATCGACGCCAAGCGGCACGGCATGGTGCCGGCTGCCCTCTGGCGGCGGGTCAGGGGGCGGCTGGCCCCCGCCCTGCGCCGGCCCGCCCTCGAACCCCGTGGAGCACGTGCATGAAGCGGCGCATCTACCTCGTGACGCCGGGCGGCGCGCGCGGGCGCGGCGGGATCGGCCGGATGGTCGCCTACCTTGCCGGGGCCTGGAAGGAGGACGAGCGGGCGGCCGACCTTGTGATCGTCGACAGTTACGGCCCCGACCGCAAGACGCTGATGCCGATCTACTTCCTTGCCGCCTGCCTGCGGATCACGGCGTCGGCCGCGCTCGGCCGGATCGACCTGCTCCACGTCAACATGTCCGAGCGCGCCAGCGTCTGGCGCAAGGGCCTCGTCGTCTGGCTTGGCACCCTCTTCAACGTCCCCGTCCTCCTCCACTGGCACGGGGCCGATTTCATCGACTACTACCACGGCCTCGGGCCTGTGCGGCGGCGCCTCCTGCGCGCTACCCTGCACCGGGCGGAGCGGACGATCGTCCTTGGAGCCTTCTGGCGGCGCTTCGCCGTCGGCGAGCTAGGCCTGCCGATCGAGAAGGTCGGGATCCTCGCCAACGCCGTCCCCGACCCCCGCCGCGCCGCGGACGACCCACCCTGCCCGGTTCCGGCCGAGGGCGGGGCGGAACGGCCGACGCGGATCGTCTTCCTTGGCCGCCTCGGTGCCCGCAAGGGGGTGCCGGAACTGCTCGAAGCCCTTTCCGGCCTCGCAGGCGACTGGACGGCCGTGCTTGCCGGCGACGGCGAGGTCGGCCGCTTCCGCACCGAGCTTGCCGTCCTCGGCCTCGACCAGAGGGTGCGGATCCTGGAATGGGTGGATGCGGCGACGGCGCGCCGGCTCCTCGCCGAGGGCGACATCCTGGTCCTGCCCTCCCGCAACGAAGGGCTGCCGATGGCAGTCCTGGAGGCGATGTCGCACGGCCTTGCCGTGGTCGCGACGACCGTGGGCTCGGTGCCCGACGCCGTGCAGGATGGCGAAAGCGGCCTCCTCGTCCCGGCCGGCGATGCGAAAGCGCTGGGCCAAGCCCTCGCCCGGCTCGTCGCCGATTCCCTCTTGCGCCGCCGGCTGGGCGAGCGGGCGCGGCGGCGCTTCGAGGCCGAGTTCTCCTTGCCGGTCTACGTCGAGCGGCTCGCCCGGATCTATGCCGGCACGGGGACCAAGCTTGTCCAGCCGGTCGCCGCCGAATGACCGACCGTCGCCCATGCTGCTGAAAACCATCCTCGGCTACGCGCCGTCGAACGTGGTGCCGGCCATCATGGCCGTCGCCACGATCTCGGTGTTTACCCGGCTCCTGCCGCCCGAGGCGTTCGGCCGCTATGCACTGACCCAGGCCGTCATCCTCTTCGGGCAGGCCGCCGCCTTCTACGGCCTCCAGGTCAGCGTCACCCGCTTCCACGAGCGTTCCAGCGCGACCCGGCAACTCGGCCCACTCCTCGGCAGCGCCTACGCCTGCTACGCGGCCTGCGCCCTTGCCGCTACGCTCGGCTTCGTGGGCTTCGTCCTCGTCCTCCGGCCGGCGCCCGCGCTGGCCGCTGTCCTCTGGCTCGCTTTGCCGACCATGCTCCTGCGCGGCCTCGTCTACGTCAACCTCGCCAGCCACCGGGGCGCCGGGCGGATCGCCCGCTACAACCTCGTCGAGGTCGGGCAGAGCGTGCTGGCGTTCGTCGTGGCGCTCGTCCTCGTCGTCGGCTTCGGCTTCGGTGCCGGCGGGCTCGTCTGGGGCCTGCTCGCGGGCGCCGCCGCCGTCCTTGCCATCGACCTTCCCCTCATGCGGCGGTTCGTCAACCGGCCCGAGCGGGGGCTTCTCAAGGATCTGTGGCGCTTCGGGGCGCCCCTCTGCGTCGCCCACCTCCTGAGCGCCGTCGTCCTCTACTGCGATCGGCTCTTCATCGAGCGCCTGCTCGGGGCGGCCGCCGTCGGCCTCTACGCCGCCGCCTTCGCCGTCGTCGACCGGGCGGTCTCGCTCGTGTTCATGGCGGTGACGCTCGGCGCCTACCCGCTCGCCATCAAGGCCCTCGAACGCGAGGGCCGGGACGCGGCCCGGCGACAGCACGCCCGCAACGGCGTTGCCCTCCTGGCGCTCGCCCTTCCGGCCGCCGCCGGGCTCGCCGCCGCGGCGCCACAGGTCGCGCACGTCCTCGTCGGCGAGGCCTACCGCGAGGGCGTGGTGGCCCTCATCCCCTGGGTCGCTGGACTTGCGCTCCTGCGGGGCTTCTCGGCGCATTTCTTCGATCAGGCCCTCCACCTCGGACGGCGGACCGACCTGTTCTTCTACGCACTCGGGCCTGCGGCGGTCGTCGCCGCGCTCTTGAACCTGCTCCTCCTGCCGGTCCTTGGCCTGTCGGGGGCGATCCTCGCCGCCTTCGTCGCCCAGCTCGTCGCGGTCGCGGTGACGATCGCCCTCAGTCGGCGGATCTTCCCCGTCCTTTTCCCCTGGGAACAGGCTTTCAGGATCGTGGGCGCCACGGCGGCGATGGCGGGCACCCTGCTCGCCCTGCCCTTTCCCGTCTCGCCCGTCGGGCTCGGCCTCGTCGTCGCCGGCGGCGTCCTCGTCTACGCCGCCGTCGCCCTCCTGCTCGACGTCGCCGGCGCCAGGATGTGGCTGCGCGCGGCGATAGCGTCCCGCTTCACGGGGAAGGCCATTGCCGAGCACCCCTCCGCCGCCGTCACGCCGGGGAGGGCCGGGACGTGAAGCAGGCCGCCGACGCGACCCTGCCGCGCTTCGCCGGCATCGGCTTCAGCGGTGTCGGTCTGGAGGGGGCGCTCGAGAGCGTCGACCGACGGCCGGCGGACGCGCCCTTCGCCTACGTCGTGACCCCCAACGTCGACCACGTGGTGCGCCTCAATCGAACCGGCTTCACCTATGCGTCGATGTATGAAGAGGCGCTTTTGTGCCTGTGCGACAGTGCCGTGCTCGCGGCCCTGATGCGCCTGCTGCGGGTGAAGATACCCAAGGCGCCGGGCAGCGACCTCGTAGGGCTGCTGCTCGCCAACGCCGTGCGGCCGGGCGACATCCTCACCGTGGTGGGCTGTTCCGTCGGGGTCGTGGACGCCCTCAGAAAGCGGCACCCGGAGGCGGTCATCCACCACCACGAGCCGCCCATGAACTTCATCCTCGATCCCGAGGCCACCGCCTGCGCCGTGGCCTTCGTCGAGGCGCACCCGGCACGGTTCGTCTTTCTGTGCCTCGGCTCGCCCCAGCAGGAACTGCTGGCCTACTGCCTCAAGCGGCGCGGGCACGCCAAGGGTACGGGGCTGTGCTGCGGCATCGCGATCCACTATGCGACGGGGTCCATCCGCCGGGCGCCCGTGGCCGCGCGGCGCTTGGGGCTGGAGTGGCTGTTTCGCATGATGAGCGAGCCCGGACGGCTCTGGCGGCGCTACATGATCGAGGGGCCTTACGTATTCCTGCTGTTCCTCAAGGAACTGCACCTCACCTCCACCCGATCCCGCGCCTCGAGCAAATGACGGCGCAAACACCCGCGGGGAGCGAAGGGGCCGGCACCTGCAGGCTCTCCGTCTACCTGCCGAGCCTGAGCGGCGGGGGGGTCGAGCGGATGACGCTGAACCTCCTGCCCGAGTTCCGCGAGCAGGGGTTCGAGGTGACGATCGTCCTCGACCGGTGCCGGGGAGAACTCGTCGGACAGGTGCCGTCCTGGACCAGGATCGTCGAACTCGGGGCGTCGCGCACCCTTACGGCACTGCCGCGCCTCGCCGCCTACCTGCGCCGCGAGCGCCCGGATGTGCTGCTCTCCAGCCTCGGCCACAACAACGTGGCCGCCCTCGTCGCCCGCGCGCTCGCCAGGGTCCCAACCCGGGTCATCGTCAGGCAGCACAACTTCCTCTCCAAGGAGGCGACCCTCAACCTGGACTTGCGCTACCGCCTCTTGCCCCTGCTCTACCGCCTCGTCCTGCCCTTCGCCGACGGGATCGTCGCCGTGTCGCGGGGGGTGGCGGACGACATGGCCAAGGCGGCGCGGATCGACGGGCGGACGATCGACGTCATCTACAACCCCGTCGTCACCCGGGCCGTGGACGAGCTTGCGGGGGCGGGCATCGCCCATCCCTGGCTTTTGGACCGCGCGACCCCCTGCTTCCTCGCGATCGGCCGCCTCGTCGACCAGAAGGACTACCCGACCCTGCTCAGGGCGTTCTCCAGGGTCCGTGAACGCCGCGCCTGTCGGCTCCTCGTCCTCGGCAACGGACCCCTCCTCGGCCGGCTCCAGACCCAGGCGGCCACGCTCGGGATCGGGGGCGACGTGCTGTTCAACGGCTATCAGGTCAACCCCTACCCCTTCATCCGCCACGCCGCCGCCCTCGTCCTCTCCTCGCGCTACGAGGGCTTCGGCAACGTCCTCGTCGAGGCCCTCGCCTGCGGCACCCCGGCCATCAGCACCGACTGCCCGGCCGGCCCCTCCGAGATCCTGGAAGGGGGTCGCTACGGCAGGCTCACCGCCGTCGGCGACGACGCGGCGCTCGCGGCGGCGATGGACGAGGTCCTCGCGTCCCCCCCGGACCACCGCCTGCTGCGCGAGGGCGCCGACCGCTTTCGCGTCGAGACGATTGGCGTCGTCTACGCGGCCCTCCTGCGGCGCGTCCAGTTCGAGCGGAAGGGTTGGAACCGCCGCGTTCCCACCAAGCCCTCCCGCCCCCTCGCCTAAGGACCGGCATCCGGGCATGGGCGTTCGAGAGCGCGCTTCGCGCCTACTCTTTTCTCTTTTTGCCGTTGGCTTTCGGCTCGACACGGGCACCGAGGCCGACGCGATGAACGGACGGAACGGAAGGCACCGCGCCGGCGGGCGCGAGGCGTGTCGCAAGGACGAGAGGGGCGGGCTAAGGGAAGCTTAAGGATTTTGGTCTAGACAGGCCGCCGGTACCGGCAAAGGGGAAGGACCATGTCCAGGACCAGGAACGCCTCCCGGCGGGGGGAAGGCGATGCCGCGATCGTCTGGACGCTGTTCCATGCAAGGCAGGCCATGAGCCTTCGCAAGCTCGAATGCCTGCTGTTCTTGATGGACTGGCGCGCCGCCTACACCTACGGGCGGCCGTTCACCGGGCTCGGCTTTCGCCTTGGGCCGTACGGGCCGAGCGCCATAGGGCTGGTCCACGACCTCAAGACGATGCGGGGCATCGCGCTCAGGGCGGGCGAAGGGGGGCGGTCCGTGGTCGCCGCAGCACCGGACGTCGAGACGGACCCGTTGCCCGCCTACACCCTCGGTCTTGCCCCGGCGCTTCGCTTCCACGCGAAGCATACCGCCGTCGAGCTCGCGGAATTCTGCCTCGAGACGACCCCGGCGCGGCGCTCCGGCCCCGGCGGCGCCAGCGGCCCCAGCGGCATCGTCGCGTTCGACCAGGCGGCCGCCGCCTTGCGCGACCAGCGGCGGCGCACGGTGGCGGACCTCATGGCGGAGGCCGACGCGGCGAAGGGTCCCGTCGGACGCCGACTGCGCGGCCGCTCGGGCTGAGGAACGGGGGTTGCCCCGGCTTGAAGGGCGGCACGCTTCGCGTCCGCCCGCGCGGGGCCTGCCTTGTTCCGCAGGGCGGTTCTTCTTTTTCGACGGTTGCCCAATGCCAGCCATGCCAGCCATGCCATCTGGGCCGATCTCCAACGACGAACCGACGAACATGAGGAAGGCCTCGCGCCGGCGGACGCGAAGCGCGCAAGCCGGTAGCGGGTCAGCTTGAACCGCTCCATTGCCTGTCTTCCCAATCCTGCAAGAGCCCGACAACGTCCTCCATCTCCCAAAGCTTGCCGGTGACACCGGCCGCCATCACGGGGGTGATGACCTTAAGCGTCCTGTGCTGGCGCACGAAGTTGCGGTGCATGAAGTGCAGCGCCACGGCCGCTTCGTGGTCCTCCACCTTCTTGCTGAACCCGTTGGTGAGCTGGGCAAAGCGCCACGGTGAGGCCGGTCCGCCCGGCAAAGACGGTCCGAGACGCGCGCGTCGTCGAGCGCCCCTGTGACGAGAGTCGCCTCCCCGACAAGGACGGCTACGTCCCCTTCCTCGACGCGCTCACCGCCGAAACCTCGGCCTTCGACGGCCGAATTGGCCTCGTCCACGGCGACACCCACGACTTCAAGATCGACAAGCCGCTCCGCGACGCCACCCACCTCCTCCCTAACCTCACCCGCGTCCAGACCTAGACCTTCGGCAGCCCCAACATCCACTGGCTGAAGGTCGACGTGGACCCGGCCTCGCGCGACGTGTTCACGTTCCGCCCGATGATCGTGGAGGCGATGCGAAGGCGGAGTCGTAGGGGGTACCTGGATGCTCCACGTCCGCCGGCGCAGGGCCTTTTTCTTTGGCGTTTATCCCCCTGACGCAGGGCAGGCAAAATTGCCAAAGATTTTTCAATTGGTTAGATTGCCTGCCCTGCGTCAGGAGGATAAACGCCAAAGATTTTTGCATCATTATTTGCGTAATACTATCAAAAGCCCCCCCTTGCTTTCACCCCCG
>JAGRGG010000119.1 GCA_020445645.1 Geminicoccaceae bacterium
AAGGCCCCGCGCCAGCGGACGCGAAATGTAGCCCTTGATGCCCAGCTTTGACATACACATAGGGCGTTAAGGGTATTTTCATCTGGACATGCGAGGGTGCACCCACCATATACGGCCCCTCGTCAGTAAGCCTAAGCACTGCGGCGCGCGCGGCGGCGGTAATCTGATTTCTTAACTCTTACCTGGGGTTGGGAGGTCGGCATGATCCGGTCCTTTAGCGGCGCAGCCGCACTTGTGTCCTCTGAGATCCTCGATGGCCCCGTGGTCGCGGTCCGGCCGCAGGCCATCACGGCGCGGGCGAGCGCCGTGATGGCGCAGTTTCCCGGCGACGTGCTCTACGCCGTGAAGTGCAACGACCACCCGCTCGTGCTCGAAGCCCTGTTCCGGGGCGGCATCCGCCACTTCGATACGGCGAGCATCCAGGAAATCCGCACCGTCCGCCGGCTGCTGCCGGAGGCCGTCTGCCACTTCATGCACCCCGTCAAGTCGCGCGCCGCCATCGCGGAGGCCTATTTCGAGCACGGCGTCCGCCGCTTCGTCGTCGACCACCCCGACGAGCTGGCCAAGATCGCCGAGGTCACGAAGACGGCGGACGACCTCGAAATCTATGTTCGGCTTGCCGTGTCCGGGGAAGGCGCGCTTCTCGCCCTCACCGGCAAGTTCGGCTGTGAGGCCGACGAGGCCGTCCCGCTCCTGCACGCGGCCCGCCGGCTCGCGGCCCGCGTCGGGCTCACCTTCCACGTCGGCTCGCAGTGCTTGGCGCCCGAGGCGTTCGCCTGCGCCGTCCGTAAGGCGGCGCGCGTGGCGGTGTCGGCGGGCGGGGTCGACGACCTCGACGTCGGCGGCGGCTTTCCGGCCGCCTACACCGGCAACGAGCCCGCCTTCGTCGCCTTCGTCGCCGCCATTCGAAGCGCCCTCGCCGAGACCGGTCTTGCCTGCCGGCTCCAGTGCGAGCCCGGCCGCCTCCTCGTCGCCGACGGCGCCTCGATCCTTACGAACGTCGAGTTGCGCCGGGGTCGGAGCCTCTATCTGAACGACGGGGTCTACGGCAATCTCGCCGAACTGAAGTGGCTCGGGCCGCAGTTCCCGTTGCGCCGCGTCGGCCGCGCCGTCGCCCCCGCGACCCCGGTGCAGCCCTACGACCTGTTCGGCCCTACCTGCGACAGCATCGACAGCATGCCGGGTCCACACTGGCTTCCGGCCGACATGCAGGGCGGCGACTGGATCGAGGTCGGCTTCATGGGCGCCTACTCCAACGCCCTTCGCACCGGCTTCAACGGCTTCTCCGACCACCACTGCGTCATCCTCGACGACGCACCGTGGTGCGGGACGCCGCCGAACGCCGGCCTGCGCCGTGCCGCCTAGGTGCACGGGTCCCCTGGCGCGGTGGCAGGTTGCGACACCCACTGGGCAGGACGCGCATGGGCCAGGGTCTGCACGGCAGCGTCTGCACGGCAGCGCCGCGACCACGCGCGCCCTTGGGGCGGCGGTGCGGCGATCGCGGGCTTGGGTCGCGCGGCTCGCCGGGCCGCACGGCCTGAACGGGCTTGAAAGCGGCGCTTTCGAGCGGTCGGGACGCGGCGCCAGCGCGCCTCGGTCGAGGGCCTGCCCCCTTGCGGATCATCGGGGCCGCTTGCCCCGATGAGGGGGCCGAAGGCCGTGCGCCCGACGAGGCCGGCGGCGGCGGCCTGCACCGCCTTTCGCCGCCATGCCCCGTTGCCGCTCGACGACGGCTCGCACGCCCCGCGGGCGACGGTCCCGCGCTTGACCCGCCCTGCCTTGCACCGGCTTGTTCCAACGGCGCGGCGTCTGCCGGCGGCGAAGGGCGGGCCGAAGAAGCGCCTCGAGCGCCACCCGATCGGCTGCGTCCACGTCGGCCTCGCCGAGGGTCGGGCCGGGGAAGGGGGGCTTTGCCTGTTCGTGGCGATCGACCGGACCCCCAGGTTCGCCTTCGTCCGCCCCGTCGCGGGCGCCGGCAAGACGGTGGACGGGGGGCATCCGGTTCGCCAACCGCAGCACCGCCATCTGCGACCGGGGCCGCCTCGTCGACCGGGTCCGCGACGAGAGCGGGATCGAAGCGCCGGCCGACCGGGCCCGGCCATCCCCCCGGCGGGCTCGGCCCGCCGCCCCGCCGGACGGACGGTCGGCGCCGCCGATCATGGACCGATGGCCCCGTCGCGCGGATGAACCCGACGATCACGCAAGCCGTCGTCAAGCGCTTCCACCGCGCCCCGCACGGGCGGCCCCCCACGCCCCCCGCCGCCTTCGTCGCCGCCTGCAACGACGCCCCCCGGCGCAAGACCCTGCGCGGCCTCGCGCCCTTCGGGTTCATCGCCACGCGCGGGAGAGCTTCACACAAGCAGCGACAGGCTATCGAGCCTGCCATCGTGGTGATCCATGAAGGCCTGAATGGCCAGCGTCGCCTCGACCATGTGTGCCGAGCGCGAGACGACCAGCGTGCGGCGGCGGAAACGGGCGTACCAGTGTCGGGTACGGGCGTTGTGGCGCTCGATCCCGCCCGTGTGCGTCTTGCCGACCATGTGTTTGGGGCGTGGCAGGATCTCGTAGGCGAGGTGGCCGTCGGTGAACCATAAGCGCACGTCGCGGCCTTTGAGCTTGTCGAAGAGCTTGGCCGCCGTGGCCTGATCGCGCGGCCCGGTCGTCCAGGCGACGAGCCTGCCGCTCAAGACGTCGATCGCCTTGAACAGCCAGAGCTTGCAGGCTTTTTTTGCACGTAATAGTGCATCTCGTCCGCCTCGACCGAGACGACCCGGCCGCTTGGCAGCCTCGCCTCGGCCTTGGCCCCAGCCCTGCGGCCCCAGCCCTGCGCACCCAGCGCATCACGCTTTGGCAACTCGTCCCGACCAAGTGCCCTGTGCGGTTCATCGACACCCCCGACGCGTAGAGCTTGAGCGCCATCGCGCGCGCGGCAGCACTGTGGCCGCGCGGCGTGGTGTGCATGAAGTTCCGGCCACAGGCCTTGCACTTGCGTCGCTTATAAGCCGCGCACGCAGCCGTTCTTGACCGTCGCGTCGCTGCCGCACGCCGGACAGCGCGGCCGTTCATCGGGTGTCTGTTCCATCCCCGCCATGTGGGGCCGTCGCTGCTAAGGGCAAACTCTCACGCGCGGGACAAAAGCGCCCCAACGCTCCAGGCTCAACCCCATCCACCACACCAGGAAACGGAGCAGCTAGGGCATCGGCGTCGCCGAAGGCGTTGAACCACGGCGGCCGTCGCCTTGCCTGTGGGCGACGCTGCATCGCGGGCAACAGGCGATAAGGCCCGAGGACGAAACGAACCCAAGGTTCTACCAGTCTTGGGCAGCGGACGATCAGGGGGAGCCGAAGCGCTTCGTGTCGGCGTCGCCGAGCTGCTCGCCGATCTGGATCTCGATCAGGCGCAGGATCCCGCCATCGGCGTTGCGGAGTTGGTGGCGGGTACCCTGCCGCACGGTAACGACCTCGCCCGCCCGAAGGTGGCGCTCCTCGCCGCCGAGGCGGACGGCGGCCTCGCCCTCCAGGATGACCCAGTGCTCGTCGCGGGTGACGTGCTCCTGGACCTTGAGCGCGGCGCCCCTGTCGACGCAGACCTCGCGGACCATGAAGCCGGGGCGCTCCAGGAGGATCGTGAACTGGCCCCAAGGGCGGAACTCGCGGGCGTGGACCTCGGCCTCCTTGCGGCGGGAGGATGCGAGCAGGCCGACGATGCCCTTGACGAGTTCGGCCTGACCCTTGTCGGCGACGAGGACGGCGTCGGCGGTCTCGATGACGGCGAGGTTCCTGACCCCGGCGAGCGCCACGAGGCGGTGCTCGGCCTTGACGAGGTTGCCCTGCGCCTCGGCGAGGAGCACGTCGCCCTTGAAGACGTTGTCCGCCTCGTCTTTCGGCATGATCTCCCAAAGCGCACCCCAGGAGCCGACGTCGGACCAGCCGGGGTCGCAGGGGACGGTGGCGACGCGGTTTGATCGCTCCATCACCGCCTTGTCGATCGGCTCGGAGGGCACCTCGACGAAGCGGGCGGGATCGATCCCGCCGTCCGGCCCCAGCGCCGCGCGGACGCCCGCCAGCACGCTTGGCGCGAAGGCCTCGAGCTCGTGCAGGATCGCGGACGCCTTCATCAGGAACATGCCGCTGTTCCACTTGAAGCCGCCCGCCTGAAGCATCGCCTCGGCCTCGGCGCGGGGCGGCTTCTCGACGAAGCGGACGACGGCGCGAACGCCTTCGGCGTCGGGCAGGGGTGCCCCTTCGGCGATGTAGCCGAAGCCGGTCTCGGGGCGGGTGGGCTCGATCCCGAAGGTGACGAGCCAGCCCTGACGGGCCGCCTCGATGCCCCGCCCGACGGCGGCGTAGAGGGCTTCCGGGGCCAGCATGAGGTGGTCGGAGGGGCACACCCACAAGACGGCATCCGGTCCCCAGGCGGCCTCGACATGGAGGGCGGCGAGCGCCACGGCGGCGGCCGTGTTGCGCGGCGAGGGTTCGAGGACGAGGTGGTCGAGAAGAGCTGGGTCGAGGGATGCCAGCTGGCGGCGCACCAGGATCGCCTGCCCCGCCGCCGCGACGACGAGGAAGCGCCCCTTTGCCGCGACGCGGCGGACGCGCTCGGCGGTGGTCTGGAGGAGGGAGCTTTCACCGGTGAGTTCGACGAGGTGCTTCGGGAAGGCGGCGCGGCTCACCGGCCAAAGGCGGGTGCCGGAGCCGCCGGCGAGGACGACCGGGACGAGATCGGGGAAGGCCGTATCGGGCATGGCGTACCAGAACCGTTCTGAGGCGTTATCCTTGACAGCCCCGGCTTTGTGGCGGACCCATCCCGCCAGGGCAAGCGGTCCTGTTGCCGGAGCGCACTCGAGGGCCGGGTGCGTGGCGGCTTGACGCACCGGGGCATCTGGGCTTGCGTGAGGCGTAGGCTTCCGTCAGCGGCCCTCCGGCCGGAAAGGACCTTTCGTGCGCGCTTCCGCTGCCTTCGGTCCGCTGCCAAGGATCGCCCTGTTGGAACGGCCGTTGCCGCGCCGGGTCTGGACAAGGGTAGGCGCCCTCGCCGTGCCGCTCTGGATGACGTGGCCGTCGCCTGCGGCGCGGTCGTCGGTGCTGCCATCCTTCAAGGTTCTCTCGATCGCATTCGCCGTCGACTGGCTGGCCCCCACGGCACTGGAACCCCAAGCCAACAATTTCCGAGCGAAGCGTCGTCCCCGATACGCTTGGAGTGCTCGCCGCTGTCGGCGTGGACGTCCTGCTGCTCGCTCCCGTCAATCTCGTCCGGGACCAGGGCCTGCGCCGCGGCGACGTCCGGCTGCTCGCGGTCATGGCCTACGCGACCCCCTTGGGCAGCGCCCTGATCCTCGGCCTCTTCGGCATGGCGGCGCTGACGCCCGCCCTTCTGATCGGCGGCCTTACGGTCGCCGGCGCCGAGTCGATCTCGCGTTGAACGAAGCCTTCAGGGAGGCAACACCCCCATGACCCACCGCACCTGCCGCCATCCCGAGAGCAGCCCCTACCGGCAGGGGCTGGCGAAGGGGCCGGCCAACCACGCACCCTTGACCCCGCTCGCCTTTCTGGAGCGCACGGCCGACGTCTACCCCCAGCGCACGGCCGTCATCGACGGCGACCGCCGCTTCACCTACGCCGCCTTTCGGGACCGCTGCCGCCGCCTCGCCTCGGCGCTCGTCAGGCACGGGATCGTTCCCGGCGACACGGTGGCGGTAATGTTGCCGAACATCCATCCGCTGTTGGAGGCGCATTTCGGCGTGCCGATGGCCGGCGCCGTCCTCAACGCCCTCAACGTCCGCCTCGACCCCGACAGCCTCGCCTACATCCTGGAGCACAGCGGCACGCGGCTCGTCTTGTGCGACGCCGAGTTCGCCCCCGTCATCGCCGAGGCGCTGGCGGCCATGACGGCCCCGCCGCCCGTCGTCGAGATCCAGGGCGAGGGCGCCGCCGGGCCTGGCGAAACCGGCTATGAATCCTTCCTTCAAACGGGCGACCCCGCCTTCGCCCCCCTCTACCCCGAGGACGAGTGGCAGGCGATCTCGCTCAATTACACTTCGGGCACGACCGGGCGGCCGAAGGGCGTCGTCTACCACCACCGCGGCGCCTACCTGAACGCCATCGGCAACGCCCTCGTCTGGGGGATGGACCAGCACCCGGTCTACCTGTGGACCCTGCCGATGTTCCACTGCAATGGCTGGTGCTTTCCCTGGACGATCACGCTCATGGCCGGCACCCACGTCTGCCTGCGCCGGGTCGAGGGCCAGGCGATCATGGAAGCCTTCGCCCAACACGGCGTCACCCACCTCTGCGGCGCCCCCGTCGTCATGGGGATGATCGTCAATCTGCCGGTTTCCGAGCGCCCCGACTTCGACCAGAAGGTGCGGATGATGACGGCCGCCTCGGCCCCGCCCGCCGCCGTCTTGGAGAAGATGGACGCCATCGGCATCGACGTCACCCACGTCTACGGCCTCACCGAGGTCTACGGTCCCGCCACCGTCTGCGCTTTCCAGGAGGATTGGCAGGGGCTCGACACCAGTGCGCGCGCGGTAAAGCTGGCCCGGCAGGGGGTCCGATACCCGGTCCTGGAAGGACTGGAGGTCATGGACCCGACGACGATGACGCCCGTCCCCCGCGACGGCGTCAGCATGGGCGAGATCATGATGCGCGGCCACGACGTGATGATGGGCTACCTGAAGAACCCCGACGCCACGGCGGCGGCGTTCGAGGGCGGCTGGTTCCATACGGGCGACCTCGCCGTCATGCACGCTGACGGCTACGCCGAGATCAGGGACCGCTCGAAGGATGTCATCATCTCAGGGGGCGAGAACGTGTCCTCGATCGAGGTCGAAGGCGTCCTCTACCGCCACCCGGCCGTGGCCGAGGCCGCCGTCGTTGCCATGCCGCACGACCGTTGGGGCGAGGTGCCCTGTGCCTTCGTCGCCTTGCACGAAGGCGTCGAGGCCGACGAGGCCGACATCATCGCCTTCGCCCGCGAGCGCCTCGCCGGGTTCAAGACGCCAAAACGGGTGGTGTTCGGCCCCTTACCTAAGACCTCAACCGGCAAGATCCAGAAGTTCGTCCTGAGACAGCGCGCCGCAAAGTGAAGAAGGAGGAATCAAGTATCAAGGTTTAGTAGATTTTTCGCTTGTTGAAACTTGCCTTCGTAGTCTGGGCTCACCTCCAGTGACAAACAGGCAAAATAAAAAGAGGTCTTGCGCAGCGGACGCGTAGCATCGTCTTCGATGGGTAGCCTCACCCTCGACAAGGGGAGGGCCGCTCGCCGGCGGCCCTCCGCCGTTCTTACATGAGGTGCGGCGGCGCCTCGGTCGTCGTACCGTCGCCCTGCAACCTGAGCCTCTCGAGTTCCTCCTTCAGCCGCAGCTTCTCGCGCTTCATCTCCGTCACCCGCGACTGGTCGGGCAGGGGCCTGTGCATCTCCTCGTCGATTAAACGCTCAAGTCGCACATGCTTTGCCCGCAGGCTTTCGACATGCTCTTGCAGTGCCATGGTCTCGCATACCTCCCACGGTTGAGCCAGACGATGGCAATCTAAAGACCCTTTTCAGGGTTTTCCAGCCAAAACGCTTGCCTCGGCCGGATGTTGCCTCTAGGTTGCCACGCCCTGACGTCTGTAATATCAACTTCCAAGCAATATCCTAGAATTGCATCTAATCCGGAGGTTGCGGCAGCGCTCCATGGCGGCGGCTTGGCCGGAGCGTCTCGCGCGGGCGCCGAGACGTGCAAGACGCTCGTCCTATTGCTCCAGCACGATTTTCGATAAGGCCGGCTTGAACCCTCTTAAGTATAAAGTCTGCATATTATACTTGACGTACCGATTTTGAACATGTTGGTTTGTCTTCAAGGAGATAAGCCATGACTTCCGTCCTCAGCGATCCTCGCTTTCACGACGAACAGGCCGCTTACGAGTGGATCGAGGCGCGGATCTGGCCGAACGGCCCCGTCTGCCCGCACTGCGGCGGGGTGGAGCGCATCGGCAAGATGGGCGGCAAGAGCACCCGGATCGGCCTCTACAAGTGCTACCAGTGCCGCAAGCCCTTCACCGTGAAGGTCGGAACCGTCTTTGAGGGCAGCCACGTCAAGATGCGGCATTGGCTGCAAGCCATCTACCTGATCGGGTCGAGCAAGAAGGGCATCAGCTCGAACCAGCTTCACCGCACCTTGGGCGTCACCCTGAAAACCGCCTGGTTCATGGCGCACCGCATCCGGGAGGCGATGCGCGAAGGCGTGCTTGAACCCCTTGGCGGGATGGGCAAGGTGGTCGAGGCCGACGAAACCTACTTCGGCAAGCAGGTCGATCCGCGGCCCTCGCCGCAGCGCAAGGGTCGCCCCTACACCAAGGGCGGCAGGTCCGGCCCGTCCGGCAAGCGGGCGGTCCTCGCCTTGGTCGAGCGTCAGGGCCGAGTCCGCACCTTCCACGTCATTCAGGCGACCAAGGCCAATGTTGCGGGCTTGGTGGCGGCGAACGTCTTTAAGGAAAAGCCGGCTTTACACCGCCGTGGGCCGGGGCTTTGCCACCCTCCAAGCCGTCGACCATTCCGCCGGCGAGTACGTCCGGGGCGAGGTTCACAGCAACACCGTCGAGTTCTACTTCTCCATCATCAAGCGCGGGATGCGCGGCATCTACCAGCACTGCGCCGAGAAGCACCTTCACCGCTACCTTGCCGAGTTTGAATTCAGGCACAACTATCGCTCCGCTCTTGGCGTCGACGATACCGACCACGCATCTCAAATTCTCTCGGGCGCGGTCGGCAGGCGCCTGACCTACCAAACGGCTCGTTCAAGGTGAGAAGCCCCATGGCGTCTGGCGACCAAGCCGTTACAGGCCGAAGAAAGCCAAAAGGCGCAAAGGCAAGGCCAAGCGTCAAGATGGACGATAAGGCGCAATCCGAGCGGTTCCTTGAGGCCGCTCGGGAAGCGGGTGTTAATGGAACAGGGGAAACGTTTGAACGGGCATTTGACAGGATTGTCATTTCTAAAACTATAAGAAATTATCAAGAAAAACACTGGAGCGTCTGCCCTTAGCCGCGACGGCCCCGATGGCGGGCGGTCGCGTCCGTCAAGAGGGTGTTAATTCGGCCGGGTCTGAGGTGGCCATTGGTCAGGCGGCCCAGGGGGAGGATTTGGTCCGGCTCGCCGTCGGCAGCCGGCGCAGTCAGCTTGGCCATGGCCTCGACCTGCCTGTAGCGGTGCTGGAGCTGCCACTCGTCGTTCGCCTCCATGAGCACCGCCCCGATCAGGCGCAGAGTCTAAGCGGCGGTGCGAA